>NZ_CAHJWW010000074.1 GCF_903643035.1 Sphingomonas bacterium
CGCGCAGCGCGGCGCGGGCGGAGGGGCCGGCACGGCGGATGCCAGGACGGCCGCCGCTCCCGTGGCGAGCGCGGCGCGCATCACCGCTCGTCGCCTGCCACGGGCACCGGGATCGGTTCGTCGCGGGGCGGGACGACGACCTGGTGGTTCTTGGCATAGACGTCCCAGGCCACGGTCAGCGTCCGAAGCCGCCGGGGTTCGGCGGCGGCCAGGTCGCGAGTCTCTCCCGGGTCGCGTGCAACGTCGAACAGCCGCCAACGTCCGTCGCCGACGCTTGTCCGCCCCCGGATCGCGGCATTGCGCGGCAGGTACACCGCCTTCCAGTCCCCCTGCCGCACGGCGCGACGGTAGAAGAGTTCCGAGCCGACCACCTCCTGAGGACCCCGGACGACGTCCGTCCGGCCCGCGAGCAGGGGCGCCAGGCTGTGCCCCTCATGCGGCAGGATCGGATGCCCCGCGAAGCTTGTCGGCTGTCGAAGGCCGGCCAGCGACAGCAACGTCGGGGCGACGTCGATCACCGACAGGTCGGCCCCCGCGATACGATGCCCGGCGACGCCGGCGCCCGCCACGAAGGCCGCGGTGCGGGTGCCGCCTTCGGTCGTATAGGCCTTGAACAGCCAGGACGGAGCCGAGTTCGCCTGAGCCCACCCCGATCCATAGCCGACATAGGACGTCGCGGCCCCGATGTTGGCGAGGCTGTTGTCGATGCCGAGGGTGGCGAGCTTCGCCTGCGTGTCCGCCTGCTGCGGATGATCGATCGTGCCGCCTTCCGGGCCGTTGTCGCCCAGGAACACGATGACGGTGTCGTCGTAGCGGCCCGTCCGCCTCAACGCCTCGATCACGCGGCCGACGTCCCGATCGGTACGATCGACCATCGCCGCATAGACTTCCATCGTGCGCGCTTCCGCGGCACGTTCCCCGGTCGTGAGCGTCGCCCAGGGCCTTGCCTCCTCGAGCGGATGCGGCACAACGTCGGCCGCGACGAGCCCCAGCCGTTTTGCGCGCGCCAGCCGCTCGGCGCGCAACGCCTCGTATCCGGTGTCGTAACGGCCCTTGTAACGGGCGATGTCCTCGGGCGGAGCCTGCATCGGCCAGTGCGGCGTCGTGAAGGCGAGATAGGCGAAGAAGGGGCGCGGATCGTCCCTGCCGCGCTCCAGATAGTCGATCAGCCGGTCGGCATAGACATCGGCGGAAAAGCGCCCGGTCGGATAACGGGCAATCGCGCCATCGTCGCGATAGGTCGGCGCCGCGCCGATCGCCGCCCAGGCTGCCGACTGGTCCGCGCCGAAATGGTTGGCGAGCCCCTCGAGCAGGGCGAAACTGTGCTCGAAGCCGCGTGCCGCCGGACCGCGCTCCGGTGACAGGCCAAGGTGCCATTTGCCGGCCATGACGGTGCGGTAGCCGCCTTGGTGCAGCAGCTCGGCGATCGAGGCGACACGATCGTTGAGATAGCCCTCGTACCCCGGCTGGCCCCGCTGAGCCGGGACCAGCAGTTCAGCCATCGATCCGAGCCCGGCTTCATGATTGTCGACGCCGCTCATCAGCATCGCCCGCGTCGGCGAACAGGTCGGCGCGGTATGGAAGCCGGTGAACCGCACGCCACCATAAGCCAGCGCGTCCAGATTGGGCGTCGCGATCTCGCCACCGAACGCGCCAAGATCCGACCAGCCAATGTCGTCGGCGACGATGACGAGGAAATTGGGCTGTCTCGCCGGTTGCGCCGCTCCGGCGGATGCCGTGGCGGCGAGCGACGCCGCGAGCAGCGCGAACATGGGCTTCATCGGTCTTCTCCCGGAACAGCGGGCCGGCGTCCGCGCCGGCCCGAACGCCTCACCCTGCGGCAGCCACAGGCTCAGGCTTGATCGCGCGGCTCGCGACGCCGTCGATGCCCACGGGCACGTCGCCCGCGATCGTCGCCCGGCGCAGCTGCCTGCCGAAATCGGCTATCGCGCGATGCTGCGTTGCCTGGTTGTCCCACACCGCCACATCGCCCACCTGCCAGCGCCAGCGCACCGTGTTCTCGGGCAAGGTCGCATGGTCTTGCAGGATCGCGAACAGTCGCTGCGAATCCGCCTGGTTCAGCCCGACGAACTTCTGGATGAAGTGGCCGAGCAGCAAGGCCCGTTCCCCCGTCTCTGGATGGACGCGCACCACCGGATGCTCCGTTTCGTACACCGTCGAGGTGAAGACCTTGCGATACTGTTCGGTCGCGGCGTCCGTCGCATCCGGCTTGATCGCGGCATAGTCGTAGAGGTTGGAGTGGATCGCCCGCAGCCCGTCGGCGAGCGTCCGCAATGGCGCGGGCAGCGACTCATAGGCGGTCACACCATTGGCCCACAGCGTGTCGCCACCGGCCGGCGGTATCGTCAGCGAGCGCAGGATCGACGCCTTTGGATAGGCCGGGACGAAGGTCACGTCGGTGTGCCAGCTCGATGCGGCCTGCCCCTCGCGGCTTTCGAGATCGAGCAGGAAGCGCGAGCCGGGCGCCACTGGGACGGTCGGGTGCGCGACGGGGTCGCCCAGCCGCGCGGCGAACGCCTCCTGTCCCGCATCGTCCAGCGCATGCTGGCCACGAAAGAAGATGACCTTGTGCCGCAACAGCGCCGCGCGGATCGCGTCCAGCGTCGCATCGTCGATCCCGGCCCCGAGCGCGACGCCGCGGATCTCCGCGCCGATCCGTCCGGCGGTGGGGATGATGTCGAGCGGACCGTCGCTTGCGGCGGTGTTGACGAAGTCGTGCTTGATGATGGTCATCTCTGGTCTCCTTCAGGCGGGGTGGATGGGGAAAGCGAGGTCACGCCCGGCGAGCTGCGCCTCGATCGACGCATGCGCCGCCTGGTCGAGCGGAAAGCGGTAGAGGAGCGCGGCCGACACCATGTGGGCAAGCGCCGGGCCGAGCGCGAAGACGAGCTTCAGATGCTCCAGCACCGCCGGCGGGTTGCTCCCCCTGGCGACGAAACCGAACCACGCGACCAGCGGCAGCGCGATCCCGAGCGACAGCGCGGTGCCGGCCTTTTCCGACAGGCTGAAGACCGAATGGAACAGCCCCGTCCGGTTCACGCCTGTCTGCAGCCGGTGGCGGTCGGCGAGGTCGCCGACGATCGCGCGCAGCATCAGATTGCCCGATCCCTGCGACAGCCCCTGCGCGACCGTCAGCCCGATCAGCAGCCCCAGGTCGCCCGGAAAGACCGACAGCAGCCCCAGGTTGATCGCGACCTGCACCAGCTCGCCCGCGATCGCGGCGCGATGCTTGCCGATCCGATACCCGATCCGCAGCCAGATCGGCGCCGCCGCGAGCCCGAACACGAACTGGAGCAGGTACAGCCCGAACGCCCAGCGAGGCAGGCCCATGTAGGAGACGGCGAAGAAGATGATGAGCGCGGCGCGCATGCCCTGCCCGGTGCGCACCGCGACGTCGGAGCCGAGAATGCGCAGCAGGAGGCCATCGGCGAGGATCAGCCGCGCGGTAGCGAGAAAGGGCTGGGGCGGCGCCACGCTCGCCGGCAGCGGCGCTTCGGAAAACGACGTCAGCGTCAACGCGAGACCCGGCAGCAGGGTGACGAGGATGAAGCCGCCGATCGCCGCCATCTTCAGCTGCCCGTCGTCGGGGCGGACCTGGTCGATCAGCGTCGGCAGCACCTGGATCAGCAGCAGGCCGAGCGCATAGGCGCTCAACTGGTAGGTCACGATGCGCGTGCGCGAATGGTACCGCCCGCTGAGTTCCGCGCCCCATGCCGACAGCGGCGTCTGGATCATCGTGAAACTCGCGGAGAACATGAGCAGGACCGCGCAAAGATAGGAAAGGCCGGCGGAGCGCGGGGGAAAGAACAGCAGCCAGGTCGCGACCGCGAACAGGAGGCCGCCGATCGCGATCCATGGCCGGCGGCGACCGAACCGCGTCCGCGTGCGGTCGCTGAGCGCGCCGGCGACCGGATCGGCCGCCGCGTCGATTAACCGCATCGCCAGGAACAGCAGCCCGATGCCCGACAAGGAAATGCCGAACTCCGCCGCATAGAATTGCGGCACGAAAATCTGGATCGGCAGAAGCGCGCCGCCCACCGGCAGCCCGACCGACGCGAAGGCGGCCAGCCGGGCGCGCGGCAGGTGGCCCGTCACGCCCGGGCGAACCATGGGGGAAGTCGTGGACGCGGATGGTGCGAAAGCCGTTGCCATGGTGGACCTTACGAAAGGATGCCGGGAAGTCCGCGCGGGTCGCGGCGGTGCGGCGCGCGCATCAGAACTTGCGTGTCACGGTAAGGCCGTACCGGCGCGGGTCGCCGAACACTTCCTGGATCGGCGTGGTCGCCGATGCGGTCGAATAGGCGACGGCGTACAGCTTGTTGAACAGGTTCTTGGACCAGACCAGCGCGGACCATCTGCCGTCGGTCGTGCGCGCGCCGATGCCCGCGTTCACGAGCGCATAGGAGGGCTGGCGGTAGAAGGCCGACCGTGGGTTCACCAGGTTCGTGCCGCTGCGATAGGCGACGTTCCAATAGCCGGTGAGGGCGATCCTGGACGATACGGGATGATCGGCATCGATCCCGCCCTGCAGCGTCCATCTGGGGGCATTGCGCAGCTGGTATCCGGTGAGCGACAGCGTGGTGATGCCCGCGGCAACGCCCTGCACGGTCGCGAGATACGCCTGGTACTCGAGCGGCGCCGGCGCATTGGCGTAGGAGAGATACCTTGCGTCGTTGTAGGCGCCGTTGGCGAACAGGCTGAACCCCCGACCCAGCTGGGCCGCCGTCTCCAGCTCGACGCCGCGCAGCCGGACCTTGCCGACATTGGCCAGATACCCTGCAAGCAGCGGCTGGCTCTGATCGACCTGGGTGTCCTGATAGTTGGAGATGGTGTTGTTGTAGAGATTGAGGTTCGCGGTCGCCCTTCCGCCAGCGAAGCTTGTCTTGACGCCGGCCTCGAAGTCCGTGGATTTTTCGGGCTGGACGATCAGCACCGCGGATTGGGCCGCGGTGGCGGCGGTGTTCACAGCGCCCGATTTCTCGCCATAGCTCGCCGAGGCATAGACGTTGACATTGTCGTTGACCCGCCATGCCGGATTGACCAGCCACGACCATGATCCGTGAGTGACCGATGCCGCGATGGAGTAGGCCGGCGTGGCCACCGCCGCCGGTGGCGACGATCCACCGAAACTGGAGCCGACCACCGTCGCCGACTTCTTCTCGCTTGTATACCGGACGCCCGAGGTCAGCGAGAGCCGGTCGGTCGCATGCCAGGTCGCCTGTCCGAAACCGGCGATGCTGTCGACCTTCAGCTTGCCGTCGCGATCCACCTCCAGTCCGTTGAGGGTAGCGGATGCGGCGGTCGGCCCGAGGAAGAACGCCGAGGCATAGGGAAAATAGATCGTCCGCAGTCTGCTTTCGAGGTCCTCGTGAAGGTAATAGCCCCCGATCGTCCAGTCGATCGGCTTGCCCGATCGCGAGGCGATCCGGACTTCTTCCGAATACTGGTTCACGTCCACATCGAAGCCGTTGCGGAATACGGGCAGCGGCGTGAAATCATTGTCGTTGTACGGCCGGAAGTACAGGCGGCGCCACGCGCTGATCGAGGTGAGGGTTGGGCCGCCCAGATCGACGTTGAGCTCGTTCGACACGCCGTCGACGCGCGACCTGAGCCGCCCCTGCGTGTCGAAATTGGCGTTGTAGGGCGCGTTGTAATTGGGTGTCAGCTTGAGGTTCTGCGTCACCTTCTGCGTCCAGCTCGCCGTGCGTGCGGACAGGACGGAGCCGTCGAGGCGCAGGTTGCTCAGGATGTCGCCGGCCACGGGGTAGAAGTTGTTGTACTCGTACGTGTCGTAATGTTCGGCGATCAGGCGATCCGAGACGCCGGACGCCGGCTGCCAGAGCAACTGGCCGCGCACGGACCAGCGATTGCTGTCGAGGTACTTGGCCCCGTCGACCGCATTGGTGATCCAGCCGCCGCCCGACGTGTTCGCGACCGTCAGACGCGCCGCCAGCTTGTCGGTGAGCGGCCCGGTGACGTTGGAACGGGTTTGCCACAGACCGTAGTTGCCGTACGTTCCCGCTATCGACGCGGATGGGGTAAAGCTCGGCTTCTGGGTCTGGACGATCACCGCACCGACCGTCGTGTTCTTGCCCAGCAACGTTCCCTGAGGCCCGCGTACGATCTCGATGCTGTCGAGATCGACGAAGTCGAGCCAGCTGAAACCGACATGGGTGAAGAACACGTTGTCGACGATCAGGCCGACGCCGCCCTCCGCGCCATCGTTGCTCGCGTTCCCCCCAAGGCCACGGATGAACAGGCCGGAGACCCGCGTGTTCTGCTGAAGCGCGCTGAAGTTCGGAACGCGAACGGTCAGATCGGCAAGACGTTCGAGATGCTTGGCCGCTAGCTCCTGGCCTCCGACCGCGCTGATCGCGATCGGCACGTCGATCAGCCGTTCGTTGCGGCGGCGTGCCGTGACGACGATCTCTCCGTCGCCCGTCCTGCCGGAGCCCGCATCCTCCGAGGCGACGGAGACCGTTTCCGTCTGCCCGGGCGCAGTCAGGAGCGCCTGGGCCGTGGCGCCGTTCGGGGCCGAAAGCGCGGTGCCGGCGAGCGAGGCGAGCGCCAGTCGTCCGGCGCGGGCACGGCCGATCCGCTTCAGCTCCGTCGGCGCGGCAGACAAGACAAAGGTCATGCAGCTAATTCCCTGTGCAGTTTCCCGCAGTTCCGCAGTCGCGGCACCGGCCTGGATCCATCGCCCTGCGACGAAGCGCCGGCATCAGGCGCGGTGGCACACAGATGCCGAGCGCCCGGACGACGGGATATTTCAAGTATCCACTGTCCATGATCCGTTCCGGGCCTGAACAGATCATCACGACCGCTGCTAAGCCCGGATCGTTTCAGAATCCGTTTTCAATCACCAGCCACATAGCGAAACGGAAAAGCTCCCGTACCTACCCGGACGCAGCGCAATAGCTTCAGGATCGACATCGCATCTGCATCACGACCACCTAGAGTCATCAAAATGGTAATATGATTATCGTGAACACGTCGACGATCACGCGGATCAGGAGACCGGCTCACCCTGTTCTTGGCTTCGTCTTAAATCATAGTTACAAGATAGGGGTTAGAAACACACTTGTCCTATGCCCGGCGCAAGTCTGAGTTTAGGGCCGTTCGATCAATTGACGTGGCGGATGCCGGCATCGGTACGATCACTGGTCCCGGTCGTGCGCACCTCGAAGAGGCCGGTCGGATCGCGGACCTGTCGTTCCCGGGATCGGACCTGCCGCGTCGGTGGGGCGCGGCTCTGCCGCCGCTCAGGTCCTTGATCGTGGCCGCCGCGCGCAGGCCGGTGGCGGTGAGGGCAGGGGAACCGTGTCCGCCCGCCGCGAGACCCGATGGCGGTCAGCGCGCGAGCAGCCGGTCGAGGATCAGGCCCTCCAGCGCGGCCAGCGCGGCATCGCCGTGGCGGCGCGGGCGCGGCACCGGGATCGCCAGGTCGACGACGATCCGACCCGCCTCCAGCAGGGCAGCAGGCGAGGCTCCTGGAACACCAGTCGGGCGTTCGCATGACAGACTTCGACCTTGCCGCCGTCGATCGGCACAAGACCCATGATGGCGCGCAACAGCGTGCTCTTGCCACAGCCTGAGCGGCCGACGACCGCCACGAACTCGCCCGGCGCGATCGACAGGTCGCGAACGGTGACGGGTGCGCCGGTTCTGCACCGCCTCTCCTGTTCCACGAGGCGCAGGGCGGGCTGTGTCATGCCTCAAACCTTCGCATGGACGGGGTTCCAGCGGAGCAGCCGGTGTTCGAGCGCGCGGGTCAGGCTGTCGGCGACCTGGATGCGAATTGGACTCTTGAGCCGTCCGGACGCGATCGGACTCGTGGTGGCTTGCTTGCCGGCCGGCGGAACAGAGCCTTGCTCGAATGACCATCCAAGCGGACCCGGCCGACTTCTAACGATTTTTCGACAGGCGATCCTGCGGCGCATCGCAGCTTCGCATTGCTCAACATCTTCTTTCATATCCTATCGCATTCGTAGGTTATGCTCCGGCAGGAGATGCCCGGATGAGTTCCCCAGCAGTGTTGACTTTCAGACCACCACCCCACTCGCCGACGTGCGACGAAGGAGCCTCGGCGATCGGCGCGGCCATCGCCTCGCTTGCCGGTGTCCGCGCCGCTTGGCAGGCACGGCACGACGAAGGTCGCGACGTCCACAGTTTCCCGTCCCGGGCCGCCGTCGAGCGTATCGTCACGCTACTCGCGGCGGTGCTGTACCCCCGTCGGCTAGGCCTGTTCCGCGGCCCGGCGGCCGAGATCGACGGCTTCGTCGCCGCCAAGCTGATCGCCGCGCTCGCCGACCTGGAGCGTGAGATCGGCAGCGAGCTTGGCTATTGGCAGCCGGAAGCACGCACCAGCTTCGACGCGGATCAGCCGGCGGCGATCGTGCGGCTGTTCGCAGCTACGCTGGGCGAGGTACGCCGGCTGGTCGACACCGATGTCGAGGCGGCGTGCCGCGCGGACCCGGCCGCACGCAGCGTCGACGAGGTGCTGGTCTGCTACCCCGGCGCGATCGCCAGCCTGCACCACCGCATCGCCCACCAGCTCGATGCATTGGGAGCGCCGATCGTCGCGCGGATCATCTCCGAACTGGCGAACGAGCGTACCGGCATCGACATCCATCCGGGTGCGACGATCGGCGCGCACTTCTTCATCGATCACGGCACCGGCGTGGTGATCGGCGAGACGGCGGTCATCGGCGAGCGGGTGAGGCTGTACCAGCACGTCACCCTGGGTGCGCGAAGCGCCTTCGGACCGGTGGCGGATGGAGTCACCACTCGCCACGCCCGGCATCCGATCGTCGGCGACGACGTGGTGATCTATGCCGGCGCAACGATCCTGGGCCGCGTCCACATCGGCGACCGGGCGACGCTTGGCGGCAACGTCTGGATGTTGTCGGACGTCGCCGCGGATGCCGTCGTGGTCCAGCCGGAGGCGATCCACCTGGCGTCGAGCGAGGCCCGGAACGCCCTTGGCCGGGGCGAGGCGTGACGACGCGGAGGCCGGTGATCGGCGTCCTGTGCTGCAACGAGGTGGCCGCGCGACCGGTGCAGGTCGTCGCCAGCCGTTTCGTCGAGCCGCTGTCGATCCTCGCCGCCGCGACGGTGTTGCTGGTTCCGGCGATTGCCGAGGTCACGGACATGCTGGCGGTGTCGCACGTCCTCGACGGCTTGTTGCTGACAGGCTCGCGCTCGCATGTCGCGCCGCGCCGCTATGGTGGTACGATAGGCTCCCACATCCTCGACGAGGAACGTGACGAGGTCGCTCTGGCGCTCGCCGCACGGATGATCGAGGCGGGCAAGCCCGTATACGGCATCTGCCGCGGGCTGCAGGAGATCAACGTCCTGTTCGGCGGCACCCTGTCCAGCGAGCGTTGCTCGGGGAGGCATCATTCGGGGTCCTGGGATGCCGGGTACGACACGTTGTTCGACCACCGCCATGAAGTGGTACTGACCGATGGGGGCCTGTTGTCGATCGCCGCGAACGCCAGTCGGCTGACGGTCAACTCGGTCCACGAACAGGGCATAGACCAGCTCGGCTTCGGCCTGTCGGTCGAGGCACTGGCGAGCGACGACGGTCTGATCGAGGCGTTCTCGGCCAATCCGTGCGGTGGCGATGTGCTGGCGGTACAGTGGCATCCCGAATGGGATGCCGGCCGCTCGCCTGGCAGCCGCGCCTTCTTCACCCTCATCGGCGCGTCGCTGCGACGCAGTGCCGGCCTCGACGTCCAGGGTCCCGCGACACTTCCCTACCTTTCCCGCAGCACCATTGGTGGACTGCGCGGCCACTGAACCGGTTCACCTGAGGAGAGTACGAACATGAAGCTGATCGCCACCGCTGCCACCGTCGCCGCCGCGCTATCCTTGTCCGCTTGCGCCAGCCATGATGCCGCCGGGAGCAACGACACCGCCACCAACGTGCAGGTGCTGGATGGCGAGGCTCCGGTCGAGGCGAATGCGGCTGGCGACAACGACTTCGCTCCCGACGATGCCGCGCTCAACGGCACGTCCACGCCCGTCTCGAACGCTCGATAGCCATCCCGCGCCCTGCGCGACCCGAACACGCCGGCGAAGCTCCCCTGGCGTAACCTTGGCCCGGCGGTCATCCGCCGGGCCTTTTCCTGCATGGCTTCGCCGCATCCTACGCCCCGACGCCGACCAGCGGTTCGGCTCCGTCGAACTTGCCCGCCTGGTAGTCGCGTATCGCGTCGCCGATCTCTTCCCGCGAGTTCATGACGAACGGGCCTTGCGCCACGACCGGCTCGCCGATGGGATCGGCATGGGCGAACAGCAGCGTGACGTCGGTGGTCGCCTCGACCGCGACCGCGTCCCCGTCGTCGTTCAGCGTGACGAGGTGCCATTGCTCCACCGCGGTGCCCGCCACCGCTACCGTTCCGCCCACGACGTAGAGGAACACGCTTCGACCCCGTGGCGCGGGCAGGTCGATGCGCGCGCCCGGATCCAAGCGAACGACCGACATGAACACGCCGGTCAACGAGCGGATCGGTCCTGTCCTGCCTTCGAACGTGCCGGATACCAGCTCCAGCGTGCCTTGCCCGTCCGCGATGGGGATCGCCGGGATCTGGTCCGCTTGGACGCCCGTATAGGCCGGCGTCGCCATCTTGAGCCGCGCCGGCAGGTTCACCCACAGCTGCAGGATCTCGAGCGGGCCGCCCTGCCGCTTGAACGACGGCGGCGATACCTCGGCATGGATTAGACCCGATCCCGCGGTCATCCACTGCACGCCGCCGGCCTCGATCACGCTCTGGTGGCCGCCGCTGTCGTGATGGGCGAGGCTGCCGGTCAGGATGAACGTCACCGTCTCGAAGCCGCGATGGGGATGCGGCCCGAACGGCAGGCCGTTGTTGCCCGGCTGGTAGGTCTGCGGTCCGTGATGATTGAGGAACAGGAACGGGTCGACCTGATCGAGGCCCGGGCCGGGCACCGGCCGGCGGGTCGTCAGGTCGGCGATGTCGTC
>NZ_CAHJWW010000075.1 GCF_903643035.1 Sphingomonas bacterium
CGGTTCGCGAGCCTGGAGGAGCTGAACGGCTGGCTGGAGGCCGAGTGCCGGCGCTGGGCGGCGACCCATCCGCATCCCGAGCAGAAGGATATCACCGTCGCCGAAGCGCTGGACGCCGAGCGCCCCTCGCTTCAACCGATGCTGGCTCCGTTCGACGGCTTCCACGAGAGCCAGCATGCGGTGAGCGGCACCTGCCTGATCAGCTTCGACCGCAACCGCTACTCGGTCGCGGCGAGAGCGGTCCGCCGCGCGGTGCAGGTCCGCGCCTATGCCGACCGGATCGTTGTGCGCATGGGGGACGAGGTCGTCGCCGAGCATCCCCGCTTCTTCGGGCGCGACCGGACGATCTACGACCCGTGGCATTACCTGCCGGTGCTGGCGAACAAGCCGGGCGCGTTGAGGAACGGCGCGCCGTTCCAGGGCTGGGACCTGCCGCCCGCACTTGCCCGGTTGCGCCGCAAGCTGGGCAGCGACGATGATGGCGACCGCCGGTTCGTGCGCGTCCTGGCGACCGTGCTGAGCGACGGGCTGGAAGCGGTCGAGGCCGCGACCCGCCAAGCGCTGGATGATGACGCCGCCAGCGATGACGTAATCCTCAACATGCTGGCGCGGCGACGCGAGCCGCCCCCGCCGCTCGCGATCGTCACCCCGGGCGATCTGGCGCTGGCGCATCCCCCGGCCGCCAACTGCGCCCGCTATGACAGCCTGCGAGATATCCGTGCAGCGGCATGAGATGATCGACGCCATGCGCGGGCTTGGCCTCAAGGGCATGGCCGGCGCGTTCGACGAGGCGGTCACTACCGGCGTGCAGCGCCAGCGCACCGCCATGGAGATCCTGACCGACCTGCTGCGCGCGGAAGCCGCGCACCGGCATGCCGCCTCGATCCGCTACCGGATGAGCGCCGCCAAGCTGCCGGTGATCAAGGACCTCGACGCGTTCGTGTTCGAGGGCACTCCGATCAACGAGGGGCTGGTGCGCTCGCTCCATGCCGGGTCGTTCCTCCCGGGCAAGCGCAACATCGTGCTGGTCGGGGGAACGGGCACGGGCAAGACGCATCTTGCGACCGCGATCACCGCCAGCGTCGTTCGCGCGGGTGCCCGTGGCCGCTACTTCAACACCGTCGACCTGGTGACCCGGCTCGAAGAGGAGACGCGCATCGGCAAGGCCGGCGCGCTCGCCGCCCAGCTCGGCCGCCTAGAGCTCGTGGTGCTCGATGAGCTCGGCTATCTGCCGTTCGCCCGCTCAGGCGGGCAGCTGCTGTTCCACTTGGTCAGCAAGCTCTACGAACAGACCTCCGTGATCGTCACCACCAACCTCGCGTTCGGCGAGTGGCCAACCGTGTTCGGCGATCCCAAGATGACCACCGCGCTGCTCGACCGCATCACGCATCACTGCGACATCGTCGAGACCGGCAACGACAGCTGGCGGTTCAAACACCGCAGCTGACCCGCCCCGCGGGCCCCGATCAAAAAACCCTTCGCCCTGCCTGTGCCTCCGGTCGGGCTACGCCCGCCCTCCGCCGCAGGCAGGGCGAACGTGTGCGCTCCCATCGATCAATCCCGCCCGGGTGGGGGGTCCCTGTTCGACGCCGATCGGGGGTCCCCTTTGCACGCCGGTTGACACGCAACGTTGCTCGTTCGACCGCCTGAGCTGGGTTTGCCGGCATCGTTCTCACATCAAGAAGGGTGCGCCGAACTGGCCGCTCACGTGTAACCGCGCGCTCCGCGCAGACGCGTCGGTTTCGTTCCTTAATCCCAAGTTTGGCAGCGGGATCCCTTGACCAATGACGGACGGTGGAGGAACATAAGAAGAACGATTCGAGTCTAGCTTGTCATGCCCGCAGCCCATCAGCCTCTACCGGACACCATCGCGCGGCTTCGCGCGATCGCGACGCCGTTGCCCGATTACCGTACAATGGCGTTCGAGGTGGATGCCCTCGACAGCCGCCTGACGGGAGGCGGCCTGCGGGCAGGAGCACTTCACGAGGTCGCTCCACGGACATGCTCTCTCGCCGATGACGCCGCCGCTACCTTGTTCCTCGCCGGAATTGCCGCACGCGAGGCCCGCCATGCCGGCGGACCGGTTTTGTGGGTGAGCTCTCGCAACGACCTCTACGCGCCTGGGCTGGCGCAGGCCGGGCTTTTGTCGGCCGATGTGATCCATGCCCGACCTTGCGACGATAACGCGCTCCTGGCCGTCGTCGAAGATGCAGTACGCGACGGCACGCCGTCTGCGGTGGTCTGCGAAGCAGGCAAGATCTCGATGGTGGTGTCGCGGCGGCTCCAGCTGGTCGCCGCCGACGCGGACCTGCCCGTCCTGCTGCTGCGGCGCCATCGGCGCCGCGACCAGGATCCGCTCGCCGAACCTTCCGCTGCATGGACGCGGTGGCGGCTCGCCAGCGCGCCGTCGGTACGCCTCGATGTCTCAGGCGTAGGACGCGCGCGGTGGGCAGTGGAGGTGGCGCGGCAACGGGGCGGAGAAGCCTTCTCCCTGATCGTGGAGGGTAGCGATGAGACGGGTCGTCTCGCTGTTCCTGCCGCACTTGGCCGTCGAGCGGCTGAGGCGGCTGGAACGGCCCGCACCGCGGCTGCCTGAGCGGCCAGCCCTTCAGCTCCCTGTCGATGACGACCCGGGTGCCTGTTCGGTCCCACGAAGTCGGGGCTGGCGGCCGGGTGCGCGCTGGGCACAGGCCGAGACGGCGACGCGTGGTGCCGTCGAGCAGCAGATCGCCGCTCTGCCCCGGCATGCGCAACCGCCAATGCGCGAGCTCGGCCGGCGGTCGGAGTCGGCCGACCATCCCTTCAAGCGAGTGGCCGCCGTCGCAAAGGGTGACGCGCCCGGCGGAGCCGTCGCGCAAGCCCAGGCTCCTCTGGCACTCATCGGGAAGGTCGGCAGGCGTGAGGAGATCGTCGCCGCATGCAGTGCGGCGGCGGCGCTCGGCATCCGGGTGGGTATGGCCGCGACGCATGCGAGAGCCTTGGTCTCGGACCTGGATTTCCGTCCCCACGAACCGGCCGGGGACGCGCAGCTGCTCGATCGCCTGGCGCTCCTCGCCGTACGACGCTGGTCGCCGATTGCGGCGGCTACACCGCCCGACGGGCTCTGGATCGATCTCGCCGGGTGCGATCACCTTCATGGTGGCGAGGAGCGCTTTTGCCGGCGGTTGCGCGCCTTCTGCGAGCGAGCAGGATTTACTGCGCGCGTCGCCGTTGCCGATACAGCTGGCGCGGCGCACGCTTTGGCACGCTTCGCCACGACCGAAGTCACCATCGTCCCGCCCGGCGGTACGATCCGGGCGGTTTCTCCACTGCCGATCGCAGCGCTCCGGTTGAGCAGTACCGCGCTCGGCGCCGCGCGCCGCTTCGGGTTCGAAACGGTCGCTGATCTGCTGCCGGTCGCGCGCGGACCGCTGGCACGCAGGTTGGGGCTGCCGGCGATCGTCCGCCTCGATCAGGCGCTCGGTAGTGTCGCCGAGCCTATCACACCCCGCGACGATGCGGCGATGCCGTTGGTCGAGTGCCGGATGCTGGAGCCGATCGGCACCGCGGAGGCGATCGCACAGGTGATGGAGGATTTGCTGGGCGAACTCGCACGCATTCTGCGCGAACGGGGGATCGGGGTTCGGTCATTGCGCCTATGCGGACTGCGGGTGGACGGCACCGAACAGGTGGTGGCGGTCGGCACGTCGCAGCCGACCCGCGAGGTGCCGCACCTGTTGCGGCTGATGAAGCTTCGGATCGAGCGGATCGACCCCGGCATGGGGCTGGAGCAGTTCCGGCTGTTCGCACCGCACACCGAGCCGCTCGACGCCGTCGATCTCGGCGCGGCGCTGGCGGGGGAGACGATCGGGCGTGACCCTGCGCGTCTCGTCGATGTCGTTGCGGGCCGGATCGGGCCGGCAGCAGTGTTTCGGGTGGCACCTGTCGAGAGCCATGTGCCCGAGCGAGCTGTCATCCGCTCCGATCCAGTCGACGTGCCCGGGGCCTGGCCCCGGTGGCAGCGACCGGTGCGGCTGTTCTCGCGGCCGGAACCGCTATCGCGGGTGATCGCGCTGCTTCCCGATCAGCCGCCGCGGCGGTTCGAGTGGCGTGGGCGCATATATCAGGTCGTCGCCGGCGACGGCCCTGAGCGGATCCACGGCGAATGGTGGCGACGCGACGCGGAAATATGGGCGGTCAGGGATTATTACCGTGTCGAGGACGCGGAGGGGGGACGCTACTGGGTGTTCCGCCGGGGCGACGGCGTGGAGAGCGACACCGGTGATCTCACCTGGTGGATGCACGGCGTGTTCGCATGACGGATGCCGTTTATGTCGAGCTGCAACTGCTCACCCATTTTTCGCTGCTGCGTGGAGCGTCCAGCCCGGAGGAGCTTTTCTCCGCCGCGGCGCTGCTCGGCTACACGGCGCTCGGCGTGGGCGATATCGGCACAGTCGCCGGCGTGGTGTGCGCCTGGGAGGCGCAGAAGGCGACAGGCGTCCGTTCGATCGCGGGCACGCGCATCGACCTCTCGTGCGGGCGTCGCCTGATCCTGTATCCGACCGATCGACCAGCCTGGTCGCGGATCACCCGCCTCCTCACGGTCGGAAAGCGGCGGGCAGGGAAGGGCGGATGCCTTCTTCACTGGCATGATCTCGCGCCATGGTCCGAAGGCATCATCGCGATCCTCCTGCCGCACGAGGCGGACGAGGAAAATCTCGCGGCGCTCGCCGACCTGAAGCGGGTCTATGGCCGCCGCGCCTATATGGCGCTGTTCCAGCGCCGCCGCCCGGATGATGCGGTCCGCATCGACGCGCTGGCGCAGCAGGCGGGAGGCTCGGGCATCCGCGCCGTGGCGACGGGCGACGTCCTCTACCACGCGCCGGAGGCCCGGCTGCTCCAGGACGTGGTGACTGCGGTACGCGAGAAGTGCACCGTCGACGAGCTGGGCTACCGGCGCGAGGTCAACGCCGATCGGGCGCTGAAGCCGCCAGAGGAGATGGTCCGTCGCTTCCGCGATTATCCTGACGCCCTGCGCGCCAGCGTCGATATCGCCCAGGCCTGCACCTTTGACCTGGGCGAGCTTGCCTATCAGTATCCGCACGAGCGCGTAATCGAGGGGCTGAGCGCCCAGCAGGCGCTCGAGCAGATGGCGAACGAGGCGGCAGCGACCATGTTCGAGGGCGCTGTCCCGCAAGCCTATCGCGACCAGATCGCCCACGAACTGCGGCTGATCGGCGAGTTGGGTTACGCGCCATATTTTCTGACCGTCCACGCGATCGTGCGCGAGGCGCGTCGACGCGGCATCCTCTGCCAAGGTCGCGGCTCGGCCGCGAACAGCTGCGTCTGCTTCGTGCTCGCCATCACCAGCATCGACCCGATCAAGCACGAGCTGCTCTTCGAGCGCTTCGTCAGCGGCGAGCGTCGCGAACCGCCCGATATCGACGTCGACTTCGAACATGAGCGTCGCGAAGAGATCATCCAGTGGATCTACGAGACCTACGGCCGTGATCGCTCGGCGTTGACCGCCGTCGTCACCCGCTACCGGGCTCGCGGCGCCGTCCGCGACGTCGGCAAGGCGCTTGGCTTGCCCGAGGATCTGACGTCGTCGCTCGCCGGCCTGGTGTGGGGCTGGTCAGCCGAGGGCGTGGGCGAAAAACAGGTCGAGGAGCTGAACCTCGATATCGCCGACCGCCGGCTGCGCCTCACGCTCGATCTCGCCCGCAAGCTGATCGGCGTGCCGCGCCATATGTCGCAGCATCCCGGCGGGTTCGTCCTCACCCACGATCGCCTCGATGACCTGGTCCCGATCGAGCCCGCGGCGATGGAGGATCGCCAAATCATCGAGTGGGACAAGGACGACATCGATGCGCTGAAGTTCATGAAGGTTGATGTGCTCGGGCTCGGAATGCTGGGCTGCATGAACCGGGCCTTCAACCTGCTCGAGGAGGTCAAGGGCGTGTCGGTGGGACTGGCCGACCTGCAGGATGACGATCCGGCCGTGTACGCGATGATCCAGAAGGCCGACACGCTCGGCACCTTCCAGATCGAGAGCCGCGCGCAGATGTCGATGCTGCCGCGCATGAAGCCGCGGCGCTTCTACGACCTCGTCATCCAGGTCGCCATCGTGCGACCGGGCCCGATCCAGGGCGACATGGTGCATCCCTACCTGCGCCGGCGCGAAGGGCTGGAGAAACCGGAATATCCCCGTCCCGAGTTGCGCGCCGTGCTGGAAAAGACACTGGGCGTGCCGCTCTTCCAGGAGCAGGCGATGAAGGTGGCGATCGTCGGGGCAGGCTTTACCCCCGCCGAGGCGGACCAGCTGCGCCGCGCGATGGCGACCTTCAAGTTTACCGGCGGCGTGTCGCACTTCTCGGAGAAACTGGTCGAAGGCATGGTCGCGCGCGGCTACCCGCGCGAGTTCGCCGAGCGCACATTCCGACAGCTCGAAGGCTTCGGCTCCTACGGCTTCCCTGAGAGCCACGCCGCGAGCTTCGCGAAGATCGCCTACGCGTCTGCCTGGATGAAGCACCATCATCCCGACGTGTTCTGCGCCGCGCTGATGAACGCTCAGCCCATGGGCTTCTACGCGCCCGCACAGATCGTTCGCGACGCGCGTGAGCATGGCGTCGACGTCCGGCCGCCCTGCATCAACGCCAGCCGCTGGGACTGCACGCTGGAGCCGACCAGTGGCCGCTTCTTGGCCGTGCGGCTCGGTTTTCGCCAAGTCCGCGGCCTGTCCAACGCCGATGGGGCTGCCATCGTCGGCGCGCGCAGCACCTGCGCCTTCGAGTCCGTGGAAGATGTTTGGCGGCGATCAGGGGTTCAACGCGCCGCGATCGAGAAGCTCGCCGATGCCGACGCTTTCCACGCCTTCGGCGCGGATCGCCGGCAGGGCCTGTGGAAGGTGAGGGGGCTCGGCGAAGCGCCGTTACCGCTGTTCGCTGCGGCTGACCGCATGGAGGAGGCGATCAGCGCCGAAGGCACCGAGCCCGATGTCGTGCTGCGACCACTGACCGATGGACGCGAGGTGATCGAGGATTACCGCTCCCTGCAGCTCTCCCTCCGTGCTCACCCGCTGACCTTCGTGCGTGATGACCTGACCCGGCGGGGCGTCACTCGCTGCGCCGATCTCCCCGGCATCCGCGACGGCCGCCACATCGAGGTCGCCGGTATCATCCTTGTCCGCCAGAAGCCCGGCTCGGCCAAGGGCGTCCTGTTCATCACCATCGAGGACGAGACGGGGATCGCCAACGGCATCCTCTGGCCCGACCGTTTCGAGGCGCAGAGGCGCACCGTCATGTCGGCCTCGATGATCGGTATGAAGGGCAGGGTGCAGAAGGAAGGCGAGGTCATCCATGTCATCTGCGATCGGATCATCGACCATGGCGACCTGCTGCACCGGGTCGGGGACATGTCGTTCCCCCATCGCACGGGGCGCGGCGATGCGGGCCAGCATCCAGGTTCTCCCGACCGCGGCGACAAGGGTTGGAGCCCGGAGCCGCGGAATTGCTACTGGCCGCCTCACGCCGACGGGATGGACCCCGAGGAGGTCGTGCGGTTCAAGTCGCACGATTTTCGTTGAGCGATGGCGAAGCTTGCTCGCCATCAGCGCGTGGTCATCGCATTATCGGTCCATATCCTTCGCAGCGGCGTGGCTCGTTGCTCGGACGCGCGCGTAGACGGTGTGGAGGTTCGTCTCGCCCTTCGGTGCCTGTTACCGCATTGCCCGGAGCGTTGGCCGCTCGAGCTTTACTGGGATGCGGCACGCCAGGAGAATGAGATCGGCAGGGCGCAGGGCGTGACCGCTGCGTTCAATGGCATTGTTCGTCAGCTACGCCGCGCAGGCCGGTATCAGGACGTGCTGGATCAGTGAGATGAGAGCCGCCCGCATCGTCGGCCGAGAACCTCGCGCCGATGCCCTCGAATGCCCTGGATCCAACCGGCTGACGCTGCCGTGCTGCAGGGGCTTCAGCCTTCCACGTCCGCCGCCGTTAGCAGGATCGGCGGCTCCCCGCCGAGCCGCTTGACGAACTCGCGCTGTGCGATGCGGTGAATGTCACTCTCGAACTCGATGAAAACCTCTAGGGCAGTTTCGCGGTCGAGCGTATCGCGATTGGGATCGAGAAGCTGCGTCAGGGCCTCGGTGGTGATGAGGAACTCGACGAGCCCCAAGTTGGTGGTGCCGGTGAAGCCGACGCTCCCGCGTTCGGCAACCCAGTACCAGTCCCCCATTTCGAAACGGACGCTGGGAGCGGCCATGGCAGCTTACTCCTCGGTCGGGCTGGAAGCGGGCAGGTGGTCGGCCAGAGCTGCGATGCCTTCACCGGTGAATGTCGTGTTGGAGGCGCCGTCGATCTGCACGGGATGCTCCACCGTCAGGATGGCCGCAGCTTGATGCTCAGGGTCCAGCTTGCTCCAATCGCGAACTGCCCGCTCGAGGTTGGTGACTTCAGCGACATCGTTGTCGCCGCGGGGGACGTTCTCGAGCGACGCGCTTGTCCGCCAGTTGATCTCGGGGGTCTTGGCGCTTTCACCCCAGGTCGCTTCCGTCATGATCGTTTACCTTTTCGCGTCTGGTTCTCGGGACTGCGGCGGTGGTGGATGTAGCTTGGTAGAACGCGTCTCTGCCAGTCCGGAGCCCGCAGGGCTTGGGCGTCAAAGACCGCGAGGGGCGACAGCGATAATATCGAGCTTTCGAAGGGCACGCGCCATGCGTTTGGCCTCGAGCAGCCCTATGCCGTTCGCGCGAAAGGCGCCGGCGAGTTGTCGCTCGGTCAATGGCGACGATACCTCGTCAAGGACGGCGAGCGCTGCTGCGCGCACCTCAGGGGGTGCAGCCTTCAGGGCATCCAGGGCTGTCATTCTGCCTTGTAAAGGTTGCTCGGTCTGATCGGCACATCAGCGACATAGCCTCGCACCGCGCGACTTGCACGTACCGCGCTCTGGCGCCGGCGACCTGAAGGCTAAGCCGCCGCCAATGACGCTCTGCGAAAGATTGCCGTATCTGTCGTTGTCGCCCAGCGAGGCATGTGCGACCGGCGCTGGCGGCATTAGACGTCAAGATCGGTCCATCTCGACTGCTCAATTAAGGTCGTGTATAGCATACCGTATGGCCCGCATGGGCGTTTATATGAGATGCTAGATGCGGTCGACCGTCGCTGATACCCTTCCGCCTCGCGTGAGGCGCAGCTTGGCGAAGCTCGGCGCCGATATTGCGCTGGCGCGCAAGAAGCGCAGCCTCACGGTCGTCATGATGGCCGAACGGATCGGTGTGGCCAAGAGCACGTATCTGAAGCTGGAGAAAGGCGATCCGACCGTCGCGCTCGGCACATACGCCATGGCCTTCTTCGTTCTGGGATTCGGCGAGAGCCTCGGAGAGATCCTCGACGCCAAGAAGGACGAGCAGGGTCTGTTGCTCGACGTCGAGCGCATGCCGCAGCGGGTCCGCAGACCCAAACCGCCGGTCTCGCTGTGAAGCGGACGATCGGCATCCAGATCGGCGACGAAGCCCGTAGCGTCGGATCCCTGCACTACAATCAGCAGGGGAGCCGCGAGAGCGCGGGCTTCGAATACGATCCCGTCTGGCTCGCCGACCCGGACCGCTTCGCCCTTGAGCCTGGGCTGCCGCTCGTTGCCGGCCCACAGTTCCACCGCAAGATTGGTACCGGCTCTGTCTTCCATGCCGCGATCGCTGACACCGAGCCGGACGGCTGGGGAAAGCGCGTCATCCAGCGCGACCATGCCAAGCGACGGCAGGACGCCCGCCGCCGCGGCGACGACATAGACGCACGCGCTCTGAACGGCCTCGATTTTCTGCTGGCGGTCGATGACGTCAGCCGGGTTGGTGCGCTGCGTCTTGTTGATGAGCAGGGGCTTGCCCAGCGGGCGACCGAGGATGGCCGCCGCACGACGCCGCCTTTGATCGAACTAGGCCACCTCCTCGCCGCCAGTCGCGCGATCGAGACGAACACCGAGACCGCAGCGGACCTGGCCTATCTGCGCGGCCGCGGCACATCGCTCGGCGGACTGCGCCCCAAATGCACCGTCGTCGACGACGAGGGGCGTTTGTCGATCGGCAAGTTTCCGAGCGTTGCCGACGAACGCTCGGTCACGCGAGGGGAGGTGCTGGCGATGCGGCTCGCCCGACGCGCCGGCATCGACGCGGCCGATGCTCGGCTGATCGAGAGCGACGGGGACGCGATCGCGCTGATCCGGCGGTTCGATCGACCCGCAGGGGGCGGGCGGCTCATGTACGTGTCGGCCGCGACGATGATCGGTGCGGAGCCTGGCGACGCGCAAGAGCATGCCTATACCGAGATCGTTGATGCGCTTCGTGTGAACGGAAGCGCTCCGACCGCCGACATCGAGGAGCTATGGCGCAGGATCGCCTTTTCGATCCTGATCACCAACGTCGACGATCACCTGATGAACCACGGGTTCCTCCACGTGGACCGCGGCCTGTGGCGGCTAGCGCCAGCCTTCGACATCAATCCGTTCCCGGAGCGGCTGCGCGAGCTCAAGACCTGGGTCTCGGAAGAGGCCGGGCCGGAGGCGACCATCGAGGCCCTGATGTCAGTCTTGCCGTACTTCCGCATCACCCCGCCACGGGCGAAGGAGATGCTGGCGCAGATCGAGCAGGCTGTCGCAAGTTGGCAGGACGAGGGACGTGCGCTCGGCATGACCGCCGCCGACCTCGGCAGCTATGCCGATGCTTTCGAGCACGGCGAACGCGCCGCTGCCCGAGCGGCACTGGCGTAAAGTTGCGCTCGACGCCCCGAACTGCAGCCAGCAGAGAGATCCGATGCTACGCCTGATCCACACCGCCGACTGGCAGCTCGGCAAGCCGTACGGCCGGTTCGACAGCGATGTTCGCGCTGCCTTGACGGAGGCGCTGTTGATTCCCGCTGAGAGCTGACCCGGGGAGTGCCAAGTTTCCGCTGAGAAGTGACCCATGTTTTGACCTTTT
>NZ_CAHJWW010000076.1 GCF_903643035.1 Sphingomonas bacterium
CGCGGGCGACGAGCGCGACTGCTCCGGGCTCATGTAGCGCGGCGAGCCGAGGACCGCGCCCGTCGCCGCGCACAGGATCGTCGCCACTCCCGCCAGGAGCCACCGGTCGACCGGCGCTGCGGCCGGTGCTGCGGCCGGTGCTGCGGCCAGTGCTGCGGCCGGCGCGGAACCGGCGGCGACATGCTCGGCGGCGGTGAGGCGGACATGCTCCATCCGACCGCCCTGCGCCCCGCCCGGTAAACGCCGCGTTGCCGCCCCGCCCTGCCTGAATGGCCCGTCCTGCCTGAATGGTTAGTCAAATCGAAAGCCTTGACCCCTACCCCTTTGATCCATGCGAGAAGGATCACGGGCATGAGCGCGTTCGGACGGCGCAGTGGGGGGAATGGCCCGGCGTCGGGCCGGCCCTCGTTCGGGATCGCCCGGCCGATGCAGGGCGGCGGGCATCGTCCCGACGGCGACGGCGCGGGCGGCGACCAGTTTCCGCCGCTCGACCCCGCAAGCCTGGTCGCGGACGCGGAACTCGCCGGCACGATGCCGGGTGTCCAGATGGACGCGATGCAGCGGCTGGCCGACCGCCAGAACGCGAGCGGCGACGCCGGCAACAGCCGCGTCGAGGGCTTCGAGGCCAGCGTCCACAAGATCAAGGAACAGGTCCTCCCCCGCCTGCTCGAACGCGTCGATCCCGAGGCGGCGGCGACGCTGGGCAAGGACGACCTGGCCGAGGAGTTCCGCCCGATCATCGGCGAGGTGCTCGCCGAGCTGAAGCTCACCCTCAACCGCCGAGAACAGTTCGCGCTGGAGAAGGTGCTGGTCGACGAGCTGCTGGGGCTGGGGCCTCTGGAGGAGCTGCTCGCCGATCCGACGATCAGCGACATCATGGTCAACGGTCCCGACCAGACCTACATCGAGCAGAAGGGCAAGCTGGTCATCGCGCCCATCCAGTTCCGCGACGAGGAACACCTGTTCCAGATCGCGCAGCGGATCTGCAACTCGGTCGGCCGGCGGGTCGACCAGACGACGCCGCTTGCCGACGCGCGGCTGAAGGACGGGTCCCGCGTCAACGTCATCGTGCCGCCGCTCAGCTTGCGCGGCACCGCCATCTCGATCCGCAAGTTCTCCGCCAAGCCGATCACGCTCGACATGATGGCGGGCTTTGGCAGCATGTCGCCGAAGATGGCCACCGCGCTGAAGATCGCGGGCGCGTGCCGGTTCAACTGCGTCATCTCGGGCGGCACCGGATCGGGCAAGACGACGATGCTGAACGCGCTGTCCAAGATGATCGACCCTGGCGAGCGCGTGCTGACGATCGAGGACGCGGCCGAACTGCGCCTGCAACAGCCGCACTGGCTGCCGCTGGAGACGCGGCCCGCGAACCTGGAAGGTCAGGGCGAGATCAGCATCCGCGACCTCGTCAAGAACGCGCTGCGCATGCGGCCCGACCGGATCATCCTGGGCGAGATCCGCGGTTCCGAGTGCTTCGACATGCTCGCCGCCATGAACACCGGCCATGACGGATCGATGTGCACGCTCCACGCCAACTCCCCACGCGAGGCGCTGGCGCGGATGGAGAACATGGTGATGATGTCGGACATCAAGGTGCCCAAGGAAGCGATCAGCCGCCAGATCGCCGACTCGGTCGAGCTCATCATCCAGGTCAAGCGCCTGCGCGACGGATCCAGGCGGGTCACCGACGTGACGGAGGTGATCGGCATGGAAGGCCCGGTGATCGTCACGCAACAGTTGTTCAAGTTCGAATATCTGGACGAGAGCGCCGACGGCAAGATCATCGGCGAATACCGCTCCATGGGGCTGCGCCCCTACACGCTGGAAAAGGCGAAGCAGTTCGGGTTCGACCAGGCATATCTGGAGGCGTGCCTTTAGGGCGGCTTCCGATCGGCTCGCGTCATCGGCACCGGGTCGAAGGCGCCCCGGCGCGCAAGCGGGCACGGCCGCGATGACGCCGCGGTCGACGGGAGGTGCAAGGTCCCGATCGCCCGCGACGAAAGCGACCTCACCGTCCGCATCGGGGTCGCCGCCGCGACCGTGCGTCGGTGCGGCCCGCCCTGGAACGGCCGTGTCGCGAAACGGCTGTTGACAGGAAATCGAAACCGCTACATATGATTACTTGTTCATGTGTTGGTGAGCGATGACGTCGGATCAGAGTAGCGAGCTTGCCGAGCTGTTTCGGCTGCTGGGTGAGCCGAACCGGCTTCGGCTGGTCGTGGCCTGCCTCGGCGGTCCCCGGACCGTCGGCGAGCTGACGGAGCAGGTGGGGGTCAGCCAGTCGCTGGTCTCGCATCATCTCCGCCTGCTCCGGGCGGCGCGACTGTTGCGGCAGAAGCGGCAAGGCAAGAATGTCCTGTACGATCTGCCCGACTGTCACGTCTCGGCGATGCTGACGAACATGATGGAACACGTCGTCGAGCCCGACGACGCGCATAATGAGGAATGATACCATGACCGTTACCGTCGATATGGTGAAGTGCGCCTGCGCCGATTGCGTCTGCGTCGTCAGCACCAAGAATGCGATCGAGGCCGATGGCCGCATGTTCTGCGGCGACAAGTGCGCGACGCACCACGCGGGCAATGTCGGCTGCGATCACGCCGGTTGCACCTGCCACGGCTGATCCGCCGGAGTGGCGGACAGCGTCCGCCACTCCTGACCGGTAAACGCCGTACGAGATTGCACCGATTGGCCCGACAGATCGTGTCGATGACAAAAATGGTGCACCCGACTGGATTCGAACCAGTGGCCTCTGCCTTCGGAGGGCAGCGCTCTATCCAGCTGAGCTACGGGTGCTGACACAACATTGTTAGCAGGCCGGACCCGGCTTCGCTAGTGGCTCTGCACCCCTTGCGGCCAGAACCATGGCGCGTCCGGAACCGCGGCGCGGCTATCGGTGCGGCGCCTATCGGTGCGGCAGGATCACCGGCTGGAACTTGGCGAGGCCGCAACTCGCTCCCCGACTGAGTGGGGCCTCGTGCAGGACGGTGATGATGTCGGTGGAGCACAGCTCGCTCAGCGACGTCTCATAGGCGAAGCGTTGCTCGAACCCCAGCTCCGGGCAGTCCTGCGGCAGCACGACGCGATAGGCGCGATGGTTGCCGGTGACGAAGTCGATCACCCGGTCGCTGCGCACGACGCTCTCGCGGAGCAGCGCGATCGACACGCAATTGCGGGCCGGACCGTCCGGGACCGCCACGGGTATGCGATCCCTGTCCCGCCCCGCTCCGCCGCCCGAGGCGGCGATGGCGGCGCCGGCCATCAGGCCGAGCGCGGCGGGAACCAGCAGCGTCATGCGCATCGATCGATCACTCCCTTGCCGGCGCCGGACCCGCCGCGATGGTCGTCGCCTTGGTGGCCGGCGCCGGCGTCTGGGGTCTGAACGCGCAAAGGTCCGCGACGATGCATCGCCAGCATTCCGGCGTCCGCGCCTTGCACACATATCGTCCGTGCAGGATCAGCCAGTGATGCGCATGAAGGCGGAACGGCTGGGGCGTCACCCGGTCCAGCACCAGTTCCACCGCCAGCGGCGTCTTGCCGGGCGCGAGGCCGGTGCGGTTGCCGACACGGAAGATGTGCGTGTCGACCGCGAACGTCTCCGCCCCGAAAGCGACGTTCATCACCACATTGGCGGTCTTGCGGCCCACGCCGGGCAGCGTCTCCAGCACGTCGCGATCCGCGGGCACCAAGCCTGCGTGCCGCTCGACCAGCAGGCGCGACAGCGCGATGACGTTCCTGGCCTTGGCGTTGAACAGCCCGATCGACTTGATATGGTCCTTCAGTGCCGCCTCGCCCAGCGCGACCATCTGCGCCGGCGTCGTCACCTCCTCGAAGAGCAGGCGGGTCGCGCGGTTGACGCCCACGTCGGTCGCCTGCGCCGACAGCACGACCGCGACGAGCAGCGTATAGGGATTGATCGACTGAAGCTCGGTCTCGGGATGCGGGTTGGCGGCCGACAGGCGCGCATAGAACGGAACGATGTCGGCCTCGTTCATGGGCAAGCCTCCGCGGTCAGAGCCCGAGCACCTCTATCATCGAATAGCGTCCCGGCGGTCGTCCCGCGAGCCACCTCGCCGCCCGGATCGCCCCGCGCGCGAAGATCACGCGCCCGTCGCCGCGATGGCCGAGCTCCAGCCGCTCGCCATCGCCGGCGAACACCACCTGATGATCGCCCACCACCGATCCGCCACGCAGCGAGGCGAAGCCGATCGTCCCCTCGGTCCGCGCACCGGAAAGGCCCGCGCGGCTGTCCACCCGGACCTCCCCCAGCGCGGTGCCGCGTCCGGCCGCGACGGACTCGCCGAGAAGGAGCGCGGTTCCCGAGGGCGCGTCGACCTTGTGGCGGTGATGGAACTCGACGATCTCGACATCCCACTCGGCGCCGAGACGGGCCGCCGCCTCGCGTACCAGCAACGACAGCAAGGTGACGCCGAGCGAGGTATTGCCGGTCTGCAGCACGGCGACGTCGCGCGTGGCGGCCTCGATCGCGGCGTGGTGCGCACGGGTGAGGCCGGTGGTGCCGATCAGGATCGGCGTGCCCGCAGCTCGCGCGGCGGCGAGATTGGCCTCCATCGCGCTCGGTGTCGAGAAGTCGACCAGCACGTCCGCCATCCTTGCGAGCGGAGCGGGATCGTCGCCGGCGTCCGCGCCGCCCGCCAGCGCGATGCCCTCGTCCGCCAGCATCAGCGTGATCGCCTGGCCCATGCGGCCGGCACTGCCGTACAGGCCGATCGCGATGGCGTTCGCCTGTGACCCCGGCGAGGGAGGAGGGGAGACCGGATCGGCGAGAGACGACATCGCAAACTCCTGCCACACTTGGCTGGCGACCGCAGCCGGCGTTTGCGCGCCCGATGCTCCACGTCAACTCGCAAACGTGAGCAGCCGCAGCCGGGATCGCCGTACCCGGACATGAAAAGAGGTTGCCGGGCACCTTCCGGCGACCCGACAACCTCCAGACATGGTCAGCGGCCGGAGAGCTCCAGCCCGAGAAACCATGCGCGGCCAGTGACTAGCCGCGAGTCCCCCGAACGAACTTAATCCGACCCACTGCTGAACCATGAGACATCGGATCACCTCCTTTCGCTTGTTGATGGCACATGCCGCCGTCTCCGGCGACATCGAGTAATGTGAGTCATGGCGACGGCCGGCGCAAGCGGAGAATCGGCCTGATGCGACGAACCGCGGGTTTCAGCGGATTTCAGGCGCGGCAATCCTCCACGACCCGCTCGACCTCGGCCCAGGCGGGCAGGACCAGCGGCGGCAGACCCGCCTGTTCGACGACGAACCGTCCGCGGCTGAAACCGATCGCGTCGAGGAGCGGGTCGCCGGCCGACAGCGTGACCCTGGCGCGGTCGGGCGGACCGCCGCCCCTGTCGGCGGCCACGACGCGCGTCAGGCTGGACGTGCGGACGGTGAAGGCGCCGCCGGACAGGTCGGGGCCGGACAGGTCGGGCCGCTCCAGCCGGACCCTCCGGTCGATGCCGCATTCGATCGCGAACGCCCGCTCGTCCCCGCGCCCGAACGTGGCGCGCGAACCGGCCGTGGTCCGCTCGTACCGCCAGTCGCCCGGCGTCTGCGCCCAGTCACGCCAGTCGGCCGGGAGCGCCGGGGCGGCAATCGCGGGCGGCGGCGGAGCGACGACGCGGACGGGCGGCGCTGCGATCACGGACGAGGGTGGTGGCGGGCCGACGCAGCTGGCGGCGAGCGACAGGACGGCCAGCGCCGCGAGGATGGAGGTGATGCGCACGACCCCGCTATGCCCGCCCGCCGCGGCCCGCTCAACCGCGCGGCGCACGGAACCGCCGATACGCTCGACCGGTTCACCAGCCGACAGGAGAAACCCATGACCGACATCGCCAAGG
Source organism: Sphingomonas bacterium (assembly GCF_903643035.1). Taxonomy (GTDB): domain Bacteria; phylum Pseudomonadota; class Alphaproteobacteria; order Sphingomonadales; family Sphingomonadaceae; genus Sphingomonas. The sequence goes on from NZ_CAHJWW010000076.1 coordinate 5,866, forward strand.
CTCCCACTCTGCTGCTCGTGCAGGCCAATCTCGCCGGTACGTTGAAGGTGGAGAGCCGCGATGGCGATCATGTCGGCGCGGTCCATGCCATGATGGTCCACAAGACATCGGGCCAGGTCACCTATTCGGTTCTCAGCCTCGGCGGCTTTCTGGGCATGGGCAAGAGCTTCTATCCCGTGCCCTTTCCGCTGCTCCAATACGACCCGGTGCGCGACGGATACGTCGTCACGATCGACAAGCGCGTGCTGGAAGGCGGGCCGAGCTGGGCCAACAACGCGCCGACGTTCGACCAGTCCTATGCCGATCGCGTCGCAAGCTATTACGGGGCGGCGAAGACGGATGTCGCCGGCGATTGATCGCGGATCGCCCCCTTTCCTGAACGATCGTGACGGACGCCGAGCCGTCACGCCGCCTGACATCGCGACGAGCCACGTCGGCGCGGATCATCGCCCGCCCCCGCGCTTTCCCATCCGCGCCTGCTGCTGCTTGCCGTAGCGGGTCTTGCGGGTGCCGGGCTTGCCCTCGTTGCTGCGGCCCATCACCGGCGCCTTCTGCTGATCGACCGGCACGCCCAGTTCCTCATTCTCCAGGTTCCTTATCTCGTCGCGCAGGCGTCCCGCTTCCTCGAACTCCAGGTCGGACGCGGCCTTGCGCATCTGCTTCTCCAGGTCCTCGATGTAGCCACGCAGGTTGTGGCCGACCATATGCGGGCGGTCCTCGTCAATGGGCACCGTCACCTGGTCGCCCGATGCGACGTGCGCGATGATGTCGCCGATCTGGCGGCGGATCGTCGTCGGCGTGATCCCGTGCTCGACGTTGTACGCCTCCTGCTTCTCCCGCCGGCGCGACGTCTCGTTCATCGCCCGCTCCATCGAGCCGGTGATGCGGTCGGCGTACAGGATCACGCGCCCGTCAACGTTGCGCGCCGCGCGGCCGATGGTCTGGATCAGCGACGTCTCGGAGCGCAGGAACCCCTCCTTGTCCGCGTCCAGGATCGCCACCAGCCCGCATTCGGGGATGTCGAGCCCCTCGCGCAGCAGGTTGATGCCGATCAGCACGTCGTACACACCCAGGCGCAGGTCGCGGATCAGTTCGATGCGCTCCAGCGTCTCGACGTCGGAGTGCATGTAGCGGACGCGGATGCCCGCCTCGTGCATATACTCGGTCAGGTCCTCCGCCATCCGCTTGGTCAGCGTGGTGACGAGGGTGCGGAAGCCGAGCTCGGCGGTCTTCCTCGCCTCGACGATCAGGTCCTGCACCTGCTCCTCGACCGGCTTGATCTCGATCGGCGGGTCGATGAGGCCGGTGGGGCGGATCACCTGCTCGGCGAAGACGCCGCCCGCCTGCTCCATCTCCCACCCGCCCGGCGTCGCGGAGACGGACACGGTCTGCGGGCGCATCGCGTCCCACTCGTTGAAACGCAGCGGCCGGTTGTCGATGCACGACGGCAGGCGGAAGCCGTATTCGGCGAGCGTGATCTTGCGGCGGTGGTCGCCCTTGGCCATCGCGCCGATCTGCGGCACCGTCTGGTGGCTCTCGTCGACGAACAGCAGCGCGTTCTCGGGCAGGTATTCGAACAGCGTCGGCGGCGGCTCGCCGGGCAGGCGACCGGTCAGGAACCGGCTGTAGTTCTCGATCCCGTTGCAGCTGCCCGTGGCGGCGATCATCTCCAGGTCGAAGTTGGTGCGCTGCTCCAGCCGCTGGTGCTCGATCAGCTTGCCCTCCGCCTCCATCTCCTTCAATCGCTCGGTCAGCTCGTGGCGGATCGCCTCGGTCGCCTGCTTCATCGTCGGGCCGGGCGTGACGTAGTGGCTGTTCGCGTAGACGCGGATGCTGTTCAGGCTGGCGATCTTCGCGCCCGTGAGGGGATCGAACTCGGTGATCGACTCGATCTCCTCGCCGAAGAAGCTGATCCGCCACGCCGCATCGTCGTAGTGGGAGGGGAACAGCTCCAATGTATCGCCCTTCACGCGGAAGTTGCCGCGCTGGAAGGCGGCGTCGTTGCGTTTGTATTGCAGCGCGACGAGCTTGCGGACGATCTCGCGCTGGTCGACGCTCATCCCCTTCTTCAGGTCGAAGATCATCGCCGAATAGGTCTCGACCGAGCCGATGCCGTAGATGCACGACACCGACGCGACGATGATGACGTCGTCGCGCTCCAGCAGCGATCGGGTGGCTGAGTGGCGCATCCGGTCGATCGCCTCGTTCACCGAGGACTCCTTCTCGATGTACGTGTCCGACCGCGGCACGTACGCCTCGGGCTGGTAGTAATCGTAGTAGCTGACGAAATACTCGACCGCGTTGTCGGGGAAGAACGACTTGAACTCGCCGTAGAGCTGCGCCGCCAGGATCTTGTTGGGCGCGAGGATCAGCGCGGGGCGCTGCAGCGCCTCGATCACCTTGGCCATGGTGAAGGTCTTGCCCGATCCCGTCACGCCCAGCAGCACCTGGTCCTTCTCGCCCGCCAGTGCGGAGTCGACCAGCTCGCGGATCGCGGTCGGCTGGTCGCCCGAGGGAGTGTATTCGCTGACGAGCGTGAAGGCCTTGCCGCCCTCCACCTTCTGCGGCCGCTGCGGACGGTGGGGAACGAACGACTCGCCGGTCTCGGGCTCGGCGAGGCTGGTGCGGATGGCGATGGTCATGGCCGGAATATGGTCGTGCGCATGCGCGACGCCAAGGCGGGAAAGGTCAGCCGAACTCCCCAGCCGCGAACCGTTCCTGCATCGAACGAGGGGGGGGATAGACGATCGGCTTGTCGCCGAAGCGTGCCTTGACGGCGGCCAGCATGCGCTCCTCGGTGCCTTCGAGGAGTTCGACATCATAATTGAATGCCGCCTTGAACTGTTCGCCGTCAATATCGAGCGCGAAAGCACCGATCGGGCGAGGGTCAGCCAAGTAGTTCATTTCAAACAGAAGGTCCGTCAATGGCCTGGTTTTAAGCCATGATAAATGATCTCCAACGTCCTGAAACAGATCAGGCCCGATGACACCCGGCGCAAACTCGACATACAGGAAATATTTTCCCAAGTTTATTTCACCGATCTTTACCGTCGTAGCCGCAATATCATTGACGATCTCATGCAGAGGGCGGTCTGTCATTTACTGCTCCTGTTTCTGAAAACCTCAATCTTGCTGCTACCACCAACGGTATAGGTGACTTCAAGCCGATATGGCCGTCTAGAAGGCGAACTGTATTCCGGGATAATCGTGACGTGAACACGTTTTCCTTGACGATCCAGCCTGTCCCATTCGTGTTCCAGCTTTGCGTAACTACTCTTGTTGAAGTTTTCGTCTTGCGCAAAATGATTGAATGCGTCCGTAGGTCCATTGAACCGCCGTGCGATATAGTGACCTCCCTGATCCGTCGGCAGCCGGTCCGGCAGTCCCGCTGCGGCTTGCACCTTTCGATCCCGGCCCTGGTTCTTGCCACGGGTAATCGTGCCGTCGATGAGGCGCGTATTTCCTGCCGGGTCTATGGTGTAATCATAGCCGTTGCGTGTCTCGACGTGCGTTCCAGGCCCGAACATCTCCTGGCCGATGGTCGGATGCTGACCAATTGGCGGCAGATTACCGCCATGCGCGCCCATGTACATCATGTAGGCCGTGCCGTCCCTGACAGCTTGCCGGCTCGCGTCCAACGACGCCTGACTCGGTATTTTCAGCGTGCCGCCAGCCCTGATCTGATCGCCGGACAAGCCGTTCAGCCACTCGAGATCGCTGGGCGTCAAATCGGTGCGCATCGCCGCAATCTTGGTCAGCGTGTCGCCTTTCTGGACCGTATAGATTTCCTGATTTTCGGGATTTTGAACACTGTTGGCCCAGACGCGCGCTTTGCGTGCGCGATCATCGGCTGCAATCCGCGGATCCTCCCGTCCCGTCTGCCGGGTTGAAGTCTTCGGCGGCCGGCTCATGCCCGCGCTGCCGCCCTCCCCGAACGTGAACCGCCCGTCCTTTGGGTCGTGGTGGGGATTGAACTTGACCTCGCGCGCACCCCAGCGCGGGTCTGCCAGTATCAACCGTCCCGTTCGCCGCCAGTGCCCGAAGCTGAAGCCTTTTCCCGTAGCCTGTCCGGCCCTCATCGCCGCTCTCCCGCTCAAAGGAGAGGGTAACGCCAGACGAAATCCTATTTTGCAAGATCGCGTCGGCGACCTGCGACGACGTCACGCGCATCAACGCTTATGGGCGCGGACATGGAGAACGGCGGCCCGATGCCGCTCCGCACCATGCCGCCGCGCCACCAGTCCGTTTCGTGCCGACGCGAGGCGATCCCGCGCCCCCTTCGCCTACAGCTTCTCGGTCAGCTCCGGCACCAGCTTGAACAGGTCGCCGACCAAGCCGACGTCCGCCACCTGGAAGATCGGCGCGTCGGCGTCCTTGTTGATGGCGATGATGACCTTGCTGTCCTTCATGCCCGCCAGATGCTGGATCGCGCCCGAGATGCCGACCGCGACATAGACCTCCGGCGCGACGATCTTGCCGGTCTGGCCGACCTGATAGTCGTTGGGGACGAACCCTGCGTCCACCGCCGCGCGGCTCGCGCCGACGCCGGCGCCCAGCTTGTCGGCCAGCGGCTCGATCAGCTCGCGGAACTTCTCGCCCGATCCCAGCGCGCGGCCGCCCGACACGATGATCTTCGCACTGGAAAGCTCGGGACGCACCGACCTTGCGATCTCCGCGCCCTCGAAGGTGGAAAGCCCCTTGTCGCCCGTCGACGCCACCGCCTCGATCGTGCCCGAGCCGCCCTCGGCCGCGGCCTTCTCGAACGCCGTCGTGCGGACCGTCAGCACGAGCTTCGCGTCCGACGACCGGACCGTCGCGATGGCGTTGCCGGCATAGATCGGGCGCGTGAACGTGTCCGGTCCCTCGACGGACAGGATATCGCTGATCTGCATCACGTCGAGCAGCGCCGCGACGCGCGGCGCGATGTTCTTCGCGCTGGTGGTCGACGGCGCGACGAAGGCGTCGTGATGGCCCATCAGCTGGACGACCAGCGGCGCGACGTTCTCGGCCAGCGCGTGCGCGAAGGCGGGGTCGTCGGCGACGTGGACCTTGCCGACGCCGGCGATCCCCG
>NZ_CAHJWW010000077.1 GCF_903643035.1 Sphingomonas bacterium
AGGCCGAGGCGACGCAGACGGGCGGCGACGTCATCGTCACCGCCACCAAGAGCCGCCAGCGGCTGATCGACGTTCCCGCCAGCGTCACCGCCGAGACCGGCGCGCAGCTGCGGCGGCGCGGCGCGACGCAGCTGCAGGACATCGTCGAGACGACCCCCGGCCTCAGCAATCCGGGCGCGGGCGCCGGCAACAGCACCAATCTGGTGATCCGCGGCGTGACGACCGACACGTCGCTGGTCCTGAAACAGTCCACCGTCTCGGTCCTGTTCGACGACATCCCCGTCGATCCCGCCACCGCCGGGCTCCTCACCACCAACCTGCGCATCGTCGATATCGAGCGGGTCGAGGTGCTGCGCGGACCACAGGGAACGCTGTTCGGATCGGGCTCGATCAGCGGCGCGGTGCGCTATATCACCAACAAGCCCGACCCGACCCGCCTTTCCGGATCGATCGAGGGAAGCTTCGCCGGCACCCGCGCGGGAGCGGACTCGCAATGGGGCAACGTGGTGCTGAACGTGCCGCTGGTCACCGACCGGGTCGCGGTGCGCGCCGTCGGCTACGGCTTCAACGAGGGCGGCTGGATCGACAACCTCCGGCTCAACCAGACGAACGTGAACCGCAACCAGACCTATGGCGGCCGCGTCTCGCTGTCGGCAAAGGCGACCGACCAGCTGTCGGTGACGCTGACCGGCGCCTATCAGAACAGCCACGACTTCTCGCCGGGCGACAGCCTGTATGCGCTGCCCTCCACGTACGGCAAGCAGGTGACGACCGAGCGGCAGGCGGGCGACAGCCGCGCCAAGAGCACGCTGGCCAATCTCGGCCTCACCTACGATTTCGGCGGCGTTTCGCTGTTCTCGTCATCGACCTATATCCACCGGACGGTCGACATCCTCGACGATTACGGCTTCTACACCGACTACCTGCAGCTTGCGTTCCGCCTCCCGCCGCTGAACGACTATTCGCCCGGACGGCAGTACGGCTCGTCCAACATCTATACCCAGGAGCTGCGGCTCGGCTCCAACGGCGGTGGCCCGTTCCGCTGGACGGTCGGGGGCTTCTATCTCCGGTCGAAGAGCAACGGCGGCCAGACGATCACCGCCGCCGGGTTGAAGCCGTATCTCGGCACCGACAATCTGGTCAACCTGACCAGCCCCGGCCGGCAGGAGGAGATCGCCGGCTTCGGGGAGGCGACCTATACCATCGCCCGGAAGCTCGACCTGACCGCCGGGCTGCGCGTCTCGCGCACCACGCTCGATATCTCCAGCACGTCGAGCGGCGTGCTGCTGACGGGCGGCGACACCTTCGCGACGTTCAGGCTGCCCGAGCGCGAGACGGCCTACAACCCGCGTTTCTCGGTGCTGTACCACGCGACCGGACAGGTATCGCTCTATGCCCAGGCTGCGCGGGGCTATCGCGTCGGCGGGGCCAACCTGACATCGGGGCTGGGCGGCCCTGGCATCCCGCCCACCTACAGGTCGGACCACCTGTGGAACTATGAGGCGGGCATCAAGACGAACCTGATGGGCGGGCGTCTCCAGATCAATGCCGACGGCTATTACATCGACTGGAAGAACCTTCAGGTCTCGCTGCTGTCGCCCGCCAGCATCGAATACACCGCCAACGCCGGCTCCGCGCGCATTTATGGGTTCGAGGTGGAAGCGGCGGCGAAGCCTGCGACCTGGCTCGACCTCGGCGGGTCGCTGTCGTTGAACAACGCGGCGCTGACGCAGGACGCGCCGACCCTGGTCCGGACATCGGCCATCGGCGGCGCCATCGTTGGCGCGAAGGACGGCGATCGCCTGCCCGCCTCGCCCCGCGCCCAGGGTTCGGCCTATGCGCAGCTCAACTTCACCTACGGGAACGACGCCGCCTTCATCCGCGCGAGCGGCCAATATGTCGGGGCGTCCTACACCGATTTCGCCTCGCAGGGCGTCCGTTTCGGGGATTATGGGACGTTCGACGTGCGCGCCGGCATCGTCCACCACCATGTCGAGCTGACCATCTTTGGCCGCAACCTGCTCGACAGCGACGGCAAGCGTTCGGCGTCGCCGGCCTTCGTCGTCGGCGGAGTCCTTCTGGCCGCTCCGCAATATGCCTATCGCATTCGCCCCCGCACCATCGGCCTGACCGGGCGGGTCGGCTTCTAAGCGCGGATTTCCCGACCGGCCGTTCGAGTTCCAAACCGGACGGCGAACCGTTTCACCCGAGGTACTCATGTCATTCGCTCGCAAGTTCAAGTTGTTCGGCATGGCGCTCGGCGCCGCCGCGATCAGCGGCCCGGCGGTTCGTGCCCAGACGTCCGCGCCCGACGCGCCGACCTGGAGCGGTACGCCGCGCCCGGCGACGTCTAAGGTGGTGAAGCATTCCACCTATGTCGCGATGCCCGATGGGACACGGCTCGCCGTCGACGTCTACCTTCCCGACCCGGTCGCGCCCGGCCAGAAGCTGCCCGCCGTCCTGGAGCAGACCCGCTACTACCGCTCGACCGCGATCGGCGCGGACCCGGCGCAGAGCTGCAAGGCCGTCTCCCCGCATTTCGGATTCTTCGCCTCGCGCGGCTATGCGGTCGTCGTGCTCGACGTGCGCGGCACCGGCGCCTCGTTCGGCACCCGCGCGGCGGAGTTCTCGGACGTGGAGGTCGAGGACGGATCGCGGATCGTCGACTGGATCGCGGCACAGCCCTGGTCGAACGGACGCGTCGGGGACGAAGGCATCTCCTATGTCGGCACGACCGCTGAGATGCTGCTGCGCAACCACAACCCGAAAGTGAAGGCGGTGGCGCCGATCTCGGCGGGCTATGACTATTATTCCGACCTCGATTTCCCCGGCGGTGCACGCAACCAGTTCTTCATCACCGGCTGGGGCGGGTTCGACCGGGCGCTCGACGTCGGTCATCCCGAGCTCGTGCCGCTCCTGGCGCAGCTCGACTGGCGCGGGCCGTGTCCGGTCGACGGCGACGGGGACGGCAAGCTGAAGGCGGCGGCGATCGCCGGGCATCAGCGCAACGTCAACAGCGGGAACGAACTCGGTCCGGTCAACTTCCGGGACGATCCGTCGCTGTCGGGGCCGACCACCTGGCCGAACCCGTCGATCTATCGCCGGTCGATCGACCAGCTCCACACCCCCCTGCTCGCGATCTCGGGCTGGTACGATTCGGGCTATGCGAACGGCGCGATCGAGCGTTTCCAGAACAGCACCTCGCCCGAGCGGCGGCTGATCGTCCCGTCCTCGAACCATGGCGTCCGGGCCTTCTATGAGCCGGGCGTCTCGACGCCGACAGCCTCCAGCTTCGATGCCGATGCCGAGATACTGCGCTTCTTCGACCATTATGTCGCGGGCATGGACAACGGCTATGATCGCGAGCCGCGCGTGCGGTGGTTCTCGACCGGCATCGACCGGTGGCGATCGGCTCCGACGTGGCCGCGCCAGGCCAGGGAAACAACGTTCTGCCTGACCGGGGCCGCGACGCTGGACGCGGGTCCCTGCACCGGGTCGGGCGTCGTCGACTTCTCACCGGACGCCGACGCGGCGACGGGCGATCATTCGCGCTGGAACACCACGCTGGGCGGCGGGCCGGTGTATTACGACGAACGTACCGATGTCGATCGCCGGCTGCTGTCGTTCACCGGGCCGGCCCTGACGTCAGCGGTCGACGTGACGGGATATCCGTCCATCGACCTTTCCGTCACCAACACGGGCGCCGACGCCGACTATTTCGTCTACCTGGAGGAGGTGAAGGCCTCGGGCGCCGCGATGTACGTGACCGAGGGCGTCCTGCGGGCATCGCACAGCGCGATCGGCCCGGTCGACCACAAGAGCTTCGCGCCGTCGCACTCGGACCGGGCCGCGGACAGGCTGACCGATACGGCGGGCCGCAAGCTGCGGATGGCGATCAGGTTCCAGCCGATCTCGCACGTCTTCGCGAAGGGATCGCGGATCAGACTGGTGATCGCAGGGTCGGACAAGGCGCATTTCGCCAGCCCGCCGCTGGATGGCCAACGCTGGAAGATCGACATCGGCCGGGGGGGATCAGAACTGCGGCTTCCCCTTTCAGCGGCCTTAGGCAGCTGATGGAAGCGATGCCTCCCGACCGCGTCGGTGTGCCGGTGAAACGGCACGGGAACGATGCGGTCGGTGCAGAAGCGATCTGCGGGACGTCGCCTGCGTCTGCACGAAGCCGCGGATGGTGGCAGCGGGACGCTTGATGCCGACAGGATCGCCTAGGCCGCGTCGGTCGAGAGGTCCCCCAGGACGCCCGACAGGAGCCGTGACACGGCAACCGCCTACCCGTCCGAGCGTGCCGCGCCGAATGCCACCCGTGGAACGAACGTCGACAGCGCCAGCGTCGTGAAGGCGATCAGCAGGACGCCCCAGAACGTCAGGTGCAGCCCGTGCGCCAGCCCGGCCCGCCCCGCGGCGGCTCCGATCGCGCTACCCTGGCCGTCGCTACCCTGGCCGTGAAGCAGTCGCTGGATCTGATCCAGCGATCCCGAATGGCCGCGCGCAAGGCTCGCGTTGAGCACGGCGCCCAGCACCGTCGCGCCGAGCGTGCTGCCAAGATTGCGGGCGAACAGGTTGGAGGCGGTGGCCGCCCCACGCTCCGCCCAGCCGACGCTGTCCTGGATCAGCACGATCGCCGCCGTGCTGAAGAAGCCCATCCCGAACCCCATCACCAGCGAGCCGGCGCCCGCGACCAACGGCGACATCCTCGGCGACAGCAGGACGAACGCGACCGCCCCGACCGGCAGCAGCGCCGCGCCGGCGATCAGGATCGGCCGAAGCCCGAAGCGCGCGAAGTTGCGCGCTCCCAGCGTCGCGGCGATCGGCCAGCCGAGCACCATCGCGGTCAGCATGAAGCCCGCCACCAGCGGCGAGCGGCCCATCACCGCCTGCACGTACATCGGCAGGAACGTGGTCAGGCCGATCACCGCCATGCCGCTGAACAGCGTCGCCGCGTTGGTCGCCGCGATCGCGCGATGCGCCCACATCGCAAAGGCGATCATCGGATCGCGCGCGCGGCGCTCCTGCAGGACGAACAGCGTCGCGGTGACGACGCACAGGACCGCGGCCGCCAGGGCGACGCGTCCGCCGTCGGCGCCCAGTTCGGTCAGCGCGATCATCACCGCCGCGATCGTGACGGTGAACAGGCACGCGCCCGGCACGTCGACGCTGCGTTCCTGCGCCGACACCGTCTCGCGCAGGAACAGGAAGAACCCCGCCGCCGCCGCCAGGCCGATCGGCACGTTGATCCAGAAGACCCACGCCCAGCTGACGCGCTGGATGATGAGCCCGCCCGCGAGCGGCCCGATCACCGACGACACGCCCCACACGCTCGCCAGCCAGCCCTGCACCCGGCCGCGCTCGTGCGCGGGATAGATGTCGCCGATGACGGTGAGCGACACCGGCTGGATCGCACCCGCGCCTAGCCCCTGGATCAGGCGAAACGCGATCAGCGCCGGCATCGACGAGGCGAGGCCGCACAGGATCGAGCCGGCGAGGAAGATGCCGATGCCGACCAGCAGGACCGAACGCCGGCCGTAGAGGTCGGCGAGCTTGCCGAACACCACCGTCGTCGCGGTCTGTGCGAGCAGAAAGGAGGAGAACACCCAGGAGTAATAGTGAAGCTGACCGAGCTGGCCGGCGATCTGCGGCATCGCGGTCGACACGATCGTCGCCTCGATCGCGATCATGAACGACGCTGCCATGACGGCGGCGAGGATGAACGGGCGACGAACGGTTCGGGGCGCCATCTCGGGCGATGTATCGGGCGACATGCCGGTCAGGGCGTCCATGTCAGGCGGGACCTTTCGCATTGCGCCGGGGGAACCGGGCCGTTCGCAGTGCCGCCCTGTCGCTCCGCGATCCCCTTCTCAACGCATCATCCCCGCCGATCGGAGTGCGGCCTCGATCGTGTCCTGTATGCCGGGGCGAGCGCCCTGCCCGGGTCGGGGGTAGACGACGGCAGGCTGCGGAGCCTCCCCTGTCCGCCGCTGCCGGTCGACCGTGACCGCAGGATCGAGCAGGCCCCATCGTGCCGCGCTGCGCCACGTCGACGAGATGCCGACGTCGAGCATATAGGGTCCGGGCGAGCCGCATGCGGTCGCTCCCGCCGTCGCGACCGGGGTGCCGTGCCCCATGCCCGCGATACGCCAGTCCTCCAGACGGACACGACCGTCACGGTCCCGCCACTCGCGATGGACCGCGCCGTCGACCGTCTCTTCCAGGTCCGGCGCGGCCGGAAGGTCGTTGATCGCCCGCCACTGCCTAAGCGTGGCCTCGGCGTTGCTCGGCGCCACGGTCGCATCGGCGCTGCCGTGCCAGACGGACACGACGGGCCAAGGTCCCCGATGGTCGGACGCCTGCCGTACATGGGCCGCCGCGCGCGTCGCGTCGGCATGGCCATGTCCGCGCATCCGATCGAACGCCTGCGGCATCGTGCTTGCGGCGCCCGCCGACAGGCCGGCGACGATCGCGCCACCCGCGAACACGTCGGGATAGCTCGCCAGCAGCGACGTCGCCATCGCGCCGCCCGCCGACAGCCCCGTCACGAAGACGCGCGCAGGGTCGATCGCATACCGTTCGACCATCGTGGCCACCATTTCGCGGATCGACAGCGCCTCGCCCGAGCCGCGGCGGGTATCGTCCGGCGAGAACCAGTTGAAGCATAGGTTTGGATTGTTGGCGCGCTGCTGCTCCGGGAAGACCACCGCGAAGCGATGCGCCTCGGCCAGCACCGACCAGCCCGACCCGAGGTCGTAGCCGGCGGCCGACTGGGTACATCCGTGCAGGACGACGACCAGGGGCATCGGGTCGTTCGCGTCGGGAACGTGGCACCATGCCTTCAGATTGCCGGGATTGGCGCCGGTCGCGGCAAGGGGCTTCAGGCGTGTCGCCGCTCCGCCGGGGAGCGCGGCCGGGACGGCGTACCCCCGGTGCAGTCGGTCGATCGTATCGCTGAGACGGCGCATGGCAACTCTTTGGCAAGGAGCGCGATCCGCCGGGATGGCGCATTTGTGCTGCATTGCAGCATATAGAGCGTGTCCGGCGAGGTTACAACGAAGGCCCGCCAGCTGATCGGGCGGCGCCCTGCGGACCGTGGACGGGTCCGGAAGCCTCGAGCCGGTCTGGATGGAAATTGATCCGCGTAATCGAGAGTCGGGGGCTCGTCGGCTAAGCGGGCCAATGTCCTTGTCCAGCCAGTCTTCCGTCCTGCCGGCCTATGACGTCGTCATCCCGTGCTTCGACCGGTCTGCCCTGATCGAGGATGCCGTCGCCAGCGTTCTGGCCCAGAGCCATCGTCCCGCCCGGATCATCGTCGTGGACGACGGATCCGACGACGACACCCCGGACGTTCTCGCCAGGATGGAGCAGCGGCAGGCGATCGTGCAGGCCGTGCTGCTGCCCCGCAACCAGGGCGCCTCGGGCGCCCGCAACGCGGGGCTGGCGCTGGCGCGGGAGACGTGGGTCGCCTTTCTGGACAGCGACGACCGCTGGCTGCCCGACGCCGCGAAGGCCCTGCTGGGCGCCGCGGCGGCCGATCGCCTCGACGTGATCGTCGGGCATTTCCGCCGGGCATGGCCCGACGGCAGGATCGACGAGCGCGAGTGCGGATGGAACGGCGAGGACATCCGGGCCGGCCTTGCCAGGACCGGCGCCGTCGGACCCAGCTGGTCGATGATCCGCACGGCGACCGCGCGCTCGGTCGGCGGCTTCGACCCGAGCTTCCACAACTGCAACGATTGGGACTTCTACACGCGGGCGGCGGCGGCGGGCGCCAGGTTCGGCCGGATCGACGAGGCCGTCGCCCTCTACCATTGTGCGGAGACGGGCCGGCTCAGTCACGATCGCCTGCTGGGCGGCACGAACGCCGCACGGGTGCTCTCGCACCGGTATCTGGCCAGCGCGGGACCAAGGACGCTCTGAGGGTCGGCAGCGCGGCGGGCGGCATCGCCGGGACGACGCTCATGTCCGCCCGACCTTGCTCATCTGCGCGAAGATGAACCCCGGCGCGATCCGGCCCGCGATCTTCAGCAGGTTGCTCTGCCCCGGACGGATCTCGGTCCTGCCGACCTCGATCCCGGCGATCGCCCGCCGGACGAGCACATCGACGGCCATGCCCTTCTGCCCGTTCATGTGGCTCGCGAACTCGTCGGTGAACAGGGGCGTCCGCGTCAGCGGCGGCGCGAGCTCCACGACCGTCACGCCGCTGCCGTCGAGCTGGACCCTGAGGCACCTCGTATAGGCGTGGAGGCCCGCCTTGGCGGCGGAGTAGACGGGAGAGATCGGGAACGGCACGAAGGCGAGGCCCGAGGAGACGTTGACGATCAGCGCGTCCGGCCGGGATCGCAGGTGCGGCAGGAACTGCTGCACCATCCGCATCGGGCCGTTCAGATCGACGTCGACCTCGCGCGTCACGTCCTCCAGCGCGCGATCCTCGGCGAGCCTCACGATCCGCATGATGCCGGCGTTGTTGACGAGCGTGTCCAGCGCCGGGAACCGCGCGATGACCGTCCCGTACAGCGACCGGATGCCGTCCGCCTCGCCCACGTCGCTCCGAATGGCATGGAGACCGGGAAAGCGATGGGTCGCGGCCCCCAGCGCGCGCTCGTCGCGCCCGGTGACGACCACCTCGTTGCCGCGCGCCAGCAGCTGCCCGGCAAGTTCCAGGCCGATGCCGCTGCTGCCGCCCGTGATGAGGATCGTCCTTGCCGTCAGCTTCATGACCATCGTCCCCGTACCTTGTTCGAGGGCGAACATGCGCCGCATGGTTTCCGGTGGATAGAAGGCACCAGATCGTGCTCTACTTACCTTGGGGAGAGTGTCGGCATGGCGATCACGGCGAAGTTCACGCAGGACCAGATCGCGGCGGCGGAACGCTACGCCGGCATGACGCCGCCGACCGCGATCGATCCCCGCATCGAGGCTCTCGTCACCGACCTGATCGGCCGGGTGGCCGACAAATGGACGATGCTGGTCCTCGAAGTGCTGGCCGAACGGGGCACGCTCCGCTTCAGCCGCCTTGCCGAGGCGGTCGGCGGCGTCAGCCAGAAGATGCTGACTCAGACGCTGCGCGCGATGGAGCGCGACGGGCTGGTCGATCGGACGGTGTACGCGGTCGTGCCGCCGAAGGTGGAGTACACCCTCACCAGCCTGGGCTTCACCCTTGGCGCCGCCTTTTGCGGCGTCTGGGTCTGGGCGGGCGAGAACCTGTCACGGGTCGAGGAGGCGCGATCCGCCTTTGATCGGCGCGACTAGCGATGCTCGTCTCCGAAGCGATCCTTCCCGGGCGATACCGACGGCTTCGATCCCAGATCATGCGACGTCCTGGCGTACCGGGCATCGACGCGGCATGGGGATTGCCGGTAAGCGTCCTTCCAAGCCCACTCCCGCGGAGCAACAGCCGTCATGGCGATCGAAGATCACGACGAACGTGCCGGCATGTCGCGCCGCGGCGTGCTGGCGGGAAGCTGTTCCGCCGTGGCGTTGAGTGCCGTGCCCGCCCCTTCCCCCGACACCGATACGAAATCCGCGCCCGTCGCGACGATGCCGGTCACGCTCAAGGTCAACGGCCGGGCGCGCTCGCTCGACCTCGACCCGCGCACCACGCTCCTCGATGCGCTGCGCGAGCATCTCCAGCTCACCGGCACCAAGAAAGGATGCGATCACGGCCAGTGCGGCGCCTGCACGGTGATCGTCGAGGGCAGACGGATCAACGCGTGCCTCAGTCTGGCGCTCCAGCACGACGGCGACGCGGTGACGACGATCGAGGGGCTCGGCACGCCGGACCGGCTGCACCCGATGCAGGCGGCGTTCGTCAAGCATGACGGCTATCAGTGCGGTTACTGCACGCCGGGGCAGATCTGCTCGGCGGTCGCGGTGCTCGACGAGATGCGCGCCGGCATTCCCAGCCACGTCCAGGCGGACATCACCGCCAGGCCCCCAATGACCACGACCGAGATGCGCGAGCGGATGAGCGGCAACATCTGCCGATGCGGCGCCTATTCCAACATCGCCGAGGCGATGGCCGACGTCGCGGGGGTCAGGACATGAGGAGCTTCACCTACGAGCGCGCCAGGTCCCCGGCCGAAGCGGCGGCGGTCGTCGCGCGGACGCCGGGCGCCAGGTTCCTGGCGGGCGGCACCAACCTGCTCGACCTGATGAAGCTCGAGATCGAGACGCCGACGCACCTTGTCGACCTGCAGGACCTCGGGCTCGACCGCATCGACAAGACTCCGGACGGCGGCCTTCGCATCGGCGCGTTCGTCACCAATACGACGCTCGCCGCGGACGATCGCGTCCGCCGCGACTATGGCGTCCTCACCCGCGCGATCGTCGCGGGCGCGTCGGGCCAGCTGCGCAACAAGGCGACGACCGCGGGCAATCTGCTCCAGCGCACCCGCTGCCCGTATTTCTACGACCCCAACCAGCCGTGCAACAAACGCAAGCCCGGTTCCGGCTGCGCGGCGATCGACGGCCATTCGCGCCAGCTCGGCGTGATCGGCACCTCCGACGCGTGCATCGCGACCCATCCCGGCGACATGGCGGTGGCGATGCGCGTGCTCGACGCGACCGTCGAGACGGTGCAGGCCGACGGCCGGACCCGCGCGATACCGATCGCCGACTTCCATCGGCTGTGGGGCGAGACGCCGCAGGTCGAGACGACGCTCCAGCCCGGCGAGCTGATCGTCGCCGTCACCCTGCCCCGCCCGCTCGGCGGCCGGCATTTCTACCGCAAGGTGCGCGACCGGGCGTCCTACGCCTTCGCGCTCGTCTCGGTGGCGGCGGTGATCCGGCCGGACGGCACCGGCCGCGTCGCGTTCGGCGGCATGGCGCCCCGGCCCTGGCGGGTCGAGGCGGCCG
>NZ_CAHJWW010000078.1 GCF_903643035.1 Sphingomonas bacterium
CGGCCGGGCCGGCATCCTGCCCGGTCGAGCCGGGGGCGCTCTGCGCGGTCGCGTCGCTGGAGACGGCACTCGCGTCGCCCCTGGCGGGCGCCACCTGCGCGAAGGCCGGCGCACCGGCCAGAGGCAGCATCATGCAGCCGAGCAGCAGTTGACGGCGAAGAGTTGGTCCGCGACGCATCGATATTCCCCCTGTCCGATTCGGTTCGAACTTCGAGGTTGCGCCTAGGCTTGGCGTGCGACAGTTATGTTACGCTGCATCGGTCCGGTCGGATGTGGTCGCGCGGTTACGGATGCCGTGCTCGGTCCAGCGAGTCCAGGATGCGTGCGCTGGCCATGAATACCGCCACGGGCGACGCCGCGAACAACAGCTTGCCGCCGATGCCCGGATACTGCGACATGTAGTGCACGCCGCGCTCCACCGCGCCGGTGCCGAGGCCATAGATCACCAGAAACGCCTCGAACTTGGTCTTGATGACGAACAGGCGGCAGAGGCGGGTCCACATGCCGACCATCTAGCAAGGCCCG
Source organism: Sphingomonas bacterium (assembly GCF_903643035.1). Classification (GTDB taxonomy): domain Bacteria; phylum Pseudomonadota; class Alphaproteobacteria; order Sphingomonadales; family Sphingomonadaceae; genus Sphingomonas. The sequence continues at coordinate 526 of NZ_CAHJWW010000078.1, forward strand.
CGCCAACCCCGGATTACCGCCGCCGGGAACCGAACGACGATGGTTACCCGTCAGTTAATCCGACACGTCAGAAGCTGTAGGCCAGCCCTGCGCGGCTGGTCGTGTCGGTGGCGACCGATCCCGTCGGCGGGCGGCTCTCGTACTGGACCGTATAGGACAGGTTCGCCGAGAGCGGCCCGAACAGCTTGGCGCTGACCGACGTCGCGCTGGAGACGGTGCTGCTGTACCGCTCGTCATAGGCGGACGCGATCTCTCCCAGCGAGATGCCGCGCACCAGCTGCCATTTCAGGTCGACGCTGCCGCGCCCCGCGATGCTGCCGCGCCGCGTGTCGTCGATATAGGCGGTGTAGCGATAGGCCGGCCCAAGCTCCAAATCGAGGCGCAGGCGCGGCGCCTTGAGCACGCTGTAGCCGATGCCCGCCGATCCGGACGCGCGGTCGTGGAAGCCGAGGAACCGGTCGCTCTCGTACAGGAGCTGGCCATAGACATAGCCGCGCGGGCCGAACTTGTAGTTGGGCTCGTAGCCCGCGAGCCAGTGGTTGCGGGTGACGATGCCCAGGCTCTCCTGATAGTCGAACTGGCCGTGGAACTTCTGCCGCCAGTCGATCCCCTCGCGCGTGGCGCTCAACGCGGCGGTAACGCCGGCGGTATCCGAGTTGCCGGTCGTCAGAAAGCCGCCGACTTCCGCCTTGCCGGTCCACAGCTTCAGGAAGCCCGCCTCGCGGACGCGGATCTGGTTGGCGGCCACGCGCTCGTCCTGCCAGCGTTGCGCCAGCGCCTGGACCGCATCGCCGCTCGCGGGATCGGCGGCGCAGGCGTATTTGACGATCGTCGCGACCTCGCCGTCGTTGCCCGACGAGAGCGCGGCGTCGAGCATCGCGCGGATCGGCGGCGGGATCGTCGCCGGATCGGGATCGGGCTCGGCCGCCACGACGGGCGCGGCGATGGCCAGGAGGCAGGGGAACAGCGAGGGGAGGAGCCAGCGCATCGCTCGCCTCTTTAGCCGATCGCGCGCGCGCCGGAAGCCCGGACCGGACCGCCGTTCAACCAAGATGGCCGGCAAAGGCGGCGAGCACGTCGGCGTAGAGCGCGCGCTTGAACGGCGCGGCCAGCATCGGCAGCTCGGCTGGATCGACCCAGCGCCAGGCGCGGAACTCCGGATGCGGCGTCGCAAGGTCGATCCGGTCGTCCGTGCCAAGGAAGCGGAACAGGAACCATCGCTGGCGCTGGCCGCGGTACCGGCCACGCCACACCTTGCCGATCAGCTCGGGCGGCAGGTCGTAGAACAGCTCGTCCGGCGCCTGTGCGACGAACGCGACCAGATCGGGCGGGATGCCCGTCTCCTCGCCAAGCTCGCGCAAGGCGGCGGCGCGGGCGTCCTCGCCCGGATCGATCCCGCCCTGCGGCAGCTGCCATGCCTCCAGCACGGTATCGATCCGCTGGCCGACGAACGCCCGGCCCGCGGCGTTGACCAGCAGGATACCGGCGCAGGGACGATAGGGGAGGGTGGCGGGATCGATCGCGGCGGCCATCGTCAGGCCGCCGCCCGCGTCGTCGCGGCCATTGTTCCCGCCTTCACGGCGGCCAGGAACTCCGCGACGTCGCCGACCGCGGACGGAAGCGCGCGGCGCAGCGTGGTAAAGCCGTGGATCGTGCCCGCCGCCTCCCGATAGGTGACGGCGATCCCCGCCCCGATCAGCGCGGCGGCATAGGCGCGGCCCTGATCGCGGATCGGGTCGAGCCCGGCGGTCATCACCACCGCCGGCGGCAGCCCGGCGACGGTGGCCGCCATCGGCGATCCGCGCGGGTGCGCGGGATCGGCGCGATAGGCGTCCGCGAACCACGCCATGCTCTCCTCCGTCAGCAGGTAACCCTTCGAGAAGATGTCGAACGAGGGATAGGGGCGCGTCCAGTCCGTCGCCGGATAGACCGTCGCCTGCATCACCACCGGCACCGCGGCGGGCGCGTCGCGCAGCGCCATCGCGGTGACGATCGACAGCGTGCCGCCCGCGCTGTCGCCCATCAGGACCAGCCCGGTGACCTCCCGCTCCAGCATCGCGGGACCCGTCGCGAGCCAGCGCGCCGCCGCCTCGCAGTCGTCGGGCGCGGCGGGCCAGGGGTGTTCGGGCGCGAGCCGGTAGTCGATCGCGAGCACAGGCAGGTCCAGCACCCGCGCCGCTTCCGCGCAGAAGCCCGCATGGGTGTCCAGATCGCCGATGACGAAGCCGCCGCCGTGCGAGAACAGCACGACCGGGCCGGGGCCACGATCGGCGCGCGCGTCGAACAGCCGGGCCGGGATCCCGCCCGCCCCTGCCGCCGGGGACGCGGCGGGTATCACCACGTCGCGCACGACCGCCAGCTCGCCCACCGGCATGTCGGCCAGCTCCCTGGTCGCGCGGTACATGCTCCGGGCGGCGGGGGCGTCGAGTTCGTGTATCCTCGGCCCGGCCATGGTGTCGAGATAGGCGAGGAACGCGGTCACGTCGGGGCGGACCCAGGGACGAGACGGAGCAGGCGACGGGGAGAGGGCGTCTGGCATGAGGGCGGGGTCTCGGGAGATGGCGGGGCGGGTCGGCGCCTCCTACCTACCCGCATGTGATCCCGATCGTCCATCATCCCGACTATGTCGCCGCGCCCGATCCGCAGGCTCCCCCGCCATCGAGAATGGCGCAATCGAGCAAGAACGGCCTGATCCGCGACCTGCTGATGGCGAGCGGCGCCCGGCTTGCATGGCATCTGCCCGAGCCCATGCCGCGCCGCTGGCTGGAGGAGGTCCACGATCCCGACTATGTCGCGCAGGTGCTGGAGGCGCGGGTGCCGCGCGAGAAGGAGCGGCGGATCGGCTTTCCCGTGACGCCGCAGGTCGCGGCGCGCGCGCAGGCGGTGCCGGGCGGCACCTGGGCGGCGGCGATGCTCGCGCTGCGCCACGGCTTCGCCGCGAACACCGCGGGGGGAAGCCACCACGCCCTGGCGGAAACGGGGGCGGGCTATTGCGTCTTCAACGACTTGGCGCTGGCGGCTGTGCGGCTGGTGGAGGAGGGGACCGTCGACCGGCTGCTGGTGGTCGACGTCGACGTCCACCAGGGCGACGGCACCGCCGCGCTGACCGCCGGGCGGCCGGGCATCGCGACCTATTCCATCCACGCCGCCAAGAATTTCCCCGCCCGCAAGGCGCGTTCGACGCTCGACGTGTCGCTCGCCGACGGGGTGGGGGACGACGAGTATCTGGCGACGCTGGAGGAGACGCTGACGCCGCTGCTCGACGAGGTGCGGCCGGGGATCGTCCTGTATCAGGCGGGGGTCGATCCGTTCGGCGGCGATCAGCTCGGTCGGTTGGCGCTGACCGACGACGGCCTTGCGCGGCGCGAGGCGCTGGTGGCGCGGCTGATGCGGCGGCGGGGCCTGCCGCTGGCGAGCACGGTCGGCGGCGGCTACGGCGCCGACAAGCCGGCGATCGCGCGCCGGCATGTCGCGGCGATCCTGACGCTGGGCGAGGCGATGGCGCCGTCGGCATAGCCTCCTATGACGTGGCCGGATCCATCGTCGCGCGTGGGGCGAGGCGATCCGGCCGCCCATGCGGCGTGTCACGCGGCGCCGATCAGCCCAGGGGTGACGAAGACAACACCTGGACACACCATCACCGCGACCCGCGGAACGATGGTCGTGACCGATGGGCAGGGAGAGGGCGGAGAACGTCCCGGACGCTCCCACCCGCGCTCCGACATCGCAAGCGCCGGGCAGGGATCGCCGTCCTTGGTGAAAGGCCGGCGGAGCGGTTCCGGTCCAATAATGGCGACGGCTGCACCCTGTCGACGTCATGCGCGCCCGCAAACGAGCCATTCCGCTGCATCGGATATCTGCATCACGAAACATTCGAAAGCCGACGGTTTTCGGTATGATGCAGAACTTGTGAGTTTTGCATCACAACAGCTGTGGAAGGTGTAGATTTGGCGCTATCGGTCTGCGAACAGGTCTAGCCCCCAACCGATGCCGCAGGCGGCGAGTAGCTGCATCTGATCGGGTTCGAGCGATACGCCACATTGGCGGTCGGCCGGCACATAAAGGCCGCCATATATCGTTACAATTTCCGGCCCGACCACGTCTCTAAGCCGCGCAAACCGATTTTCCCGTCCGTGTAGCCGAGCCAACATGCGGGTCATCGCATCGGCATGTTGTCCGGCATTGATAAGACGTTCCGGCTCTACGTCGTGCCACCAGCCGTTAAAGGTTCGGGGCTTGCCACTCTGCGAGGGCTTGCCTTTTCGCCCGACGGAAGTTGGTTCAAAGCCGAGTGTCTCGGTAATCAGGTCTGGATCGGCATCGAAGCCCGTGATGGCAAGTGTCAGCATTGAAAGATTATGTCGGCTATTGGACGTCTGGGGAAGCTCGTCCGCGCGAGTGCCGAACCCCGCCGCTTGGGCTGCCTTATTGATGCAAAATCTTTAAGTTTCGCATCAACGCACCGCAGTGGATGGAGGCACGCAGGTATGTGAAACTCGTTGCGGACCGACACCACCCGCCGCCTGCCCGCCGGGTAGCGCAGGTTTCCCCGTCCCCGTTCATTCTGCCTTGGCCTCCCGCGCCCGCTGGGCGTACAGGACGCGCGAAGACGTATCCCGCAAGGAACCCGCATGGCATCGGCCATCCACGAGACCACCGTCGCCGAGGCGGCCGCCCATCCGCATCCTGAATCGATCGTCGTGCGCTTCGCCGGCGACTCGGGCGATGGGATGCAGCTGACCGGCGGGCAGTTCACGCTGTCGACGGCGCTCGCGGGCAACGACCTGGCGACCTTTCCCGACTTCCCGGCCGAGATCCGGGCGCCGCAGGGCACGCTGTTCGGCGTCAGCGCGTTCCAGATCAACTTCGGCTCGGCGGATATCGAGACGGCGGGCGACGCGCCCGACGTGCTGATCGCGATGAACCCGGCGGGGCTCAAGGTGAACGTCGACGCGCTCAAGCCCGGCGGCCTCATCATCGCCGACGAGGGCGAGTTCGGGCAGCGCAACCTCGACAAGGCGAAATACGCCGCCAACCCGCTCGACGACGGCAGCCTGGCGAAATGGCAGCTGATGCGGCTCAACATCTCGCAGCTGACGCTCGACGCGGTGAAGCCGTTCGGGCTCGGCAACAAGGAGGCGCTGCGCTGCAAGAACATGTGGACGCTGGGGCTGTCGCTCTGGATGTTCGACCGGGACCGCGCGCCGATCGTCGACTGGCTCCAGTCCAAGTTCGCCAAGATGCCGACGCTGGCGGAGGCGAACATCGCCGCGCTGAACGCCGGCCACGCCTATGGCGAGACGGCGGAACTCTCCGGGCCGATGAAGCAGCATTCCGTGCCGGCGGCCCCCGTCGCGCCGGGGCTGTACCGCACCGTCACGGGGGCGGAGGCGATCAGCCTGGGGCTGGTGGCGGGCGCGACGCTCGCCGACGTGCCGATGTTCTTTGGCGGCTATCCGATCACGCCCGCGTCGGCGATCCTGCATTTCCTGTCGCGGCTGAAGGAATATCGCGTCACCACCTTCCAGGCGGAGGACGAGATCGCCGCGATCGCCTCGGCGATCGGCGCGTCCTATGCGGGGCAGCTCGGCGTCACCTCCTCGTCCGGCCCCGGCATCGCGCTGAAGGGCGAGGCGATGGGGCTGGCGATCATGACCGAGCTGCCGCTCGTCATCGTCAACTCGCAGCGCGGCGGGCCGTCCACGGGCCTGCCGACCAAGACCGAGCAGTCGGACCTGTACCAGGCGGTGTACGGCCGCAACGGCGACGCGCCGATGCCGGTGATCGCCGCGCGCTCCGCCGCCGACTGTTTCGACTGCGCGATCGAGGCGGTGCGGATCGCCGTCACCTACATGACGCCGGTGATGCTGCTGACCGACGGCTATATCGCCAATGCCGCCGAGCCGTGGCGCGTGCCCGACATGGCCAGCTATGCGCCGTTCCCGGTCGGATACCTCGACACGGTGCCCGAGGGCGGCTTCCTCCCCTATGCCCGCGACGCGAAGCTCGCGCGGCCGTGGGTGAAGCCCGGGACGCCGGGGCTGCTCCACCGCATCGGCGGGATCGAGAAGAAGCAGGGCACCGGCAACATCGACTATTCGCCCGCCAACCATCAGGAGATGACCGACGTCCGCAAGGCGAAGGTCGACGGGGTCGCGGTGCCCGACCAGCCGGTCGAGCTGGGCGGGACGACCGGCAGGCTGGCGGTCGTCGGCTGGGGCTCCACCTTCGGCCCGATCCACCAGGCGGTGCGGCGGCTGCGCAGGCGCGGCGTCGACGTGGCGCACATCCACATCCGCCACATCTGGCCGATGCCGGCGAACCTCGGCGCGTTGCTGAGGGGGTACGAGCACATCCTCGTGCCCGAGATGAACACCGGCCAGCTCAAGACCGTGCTACGCGACCAGTTCCTCGTCGATGCGACGCCGCTCAACAAGGTGTCGGGCCAGCCGTTCCGCATCGTCGAGATCGAGGATGCGGTGCTGCGCTATTTCGACGGCGCCGGGGACAGCGCGGGGGGCGAGGTGGCGGCGGACGCGACGCAGCTGCCCAATCCGATCGCCGACCATGACGATGGCATGGTGAAGGCGATCGAGCCGGAACGGGAAGATGCGCTGACACCGACGGAGAATTAGTCCCTTTCTCCATGTGGGAGAGGGAAGGGGCCTGCCGGCGCAGCCGGTGGGAAGGGTGAGGGGGAGACCCGGAGCCCGGCCCGATCCCCCTCACCCTTCCGCAGCCTCCGGCTGCTCCCTCCCTCTCCCACCGGGGGAGAGGGAAAGAAGGTCAAGAACCATGAACGACATGACCCCGATCGTCCCCTTCGCCAGCAAGCCCAAGGACTGGGAAACCGACCAGGAGGTGCGCTGGTGCCCGGGGTGCGGCGACTATGCGATCCTGAAGGCGGTGCAGCGCACGATGCCCGACCTCGGCGTCCGGCCGGAGAACACCGTGTTCGTCAGCGGCATCGGCTGTTCCTCGCGCTTTCCCTATTACATGGAGACGTACGGCTTCCACACCATTCATGGCCGCGCGCCGGCGGTGGCGACGGGGGTGAAGCTCGCCAATCCGGACCTCGACGTGTGGATCATCACGGGGGACGGCGACGCGCTTAGCATCGGCGGCAACCACACGATGCACCTGATCCGCCGCAACCTGAACTGCCAGTTCCTCTTGTTCAACAACGAGATCTACGGGCTGACCAAGGGGCAGTATTCCCCCACCAGCCGCATCGGCACGCGCAGCCCGTCGACGCCGCTCGGCTCCGTCGACCGGCCCGCGAACCCGTGCGCCTTCGCGCTGGGCAGCGGCGCCCGCTTTGTGGCGCGCGCGATCGACGTGAACAAGAACCTCGTCCCCGTGCTGAAGGCCGCGCACGCGCACCACGGGACCGCGTTCGTCGAGATCTTCCAGAACTGCATCGTCTACAACGACGACGTGTTCGCGCCGTTCACCGACCGGAAGGCGGGCGCGGACCGCCAGCTGTGGCTGGAGGCGGGCAAGCCGATGCTGTTCGCCGGCGGCACGCTGGGCCTCGCGCTCGACATGGGCCGGCTCCAGCCCAAGGTGGTCGAGGTGACGGGCGGGGACTGGCAGGCGGCGGGCGTGCTGGTGCACGACGTCACGAACCGCACGATGGCGCATCTGCTGGTCGAGATGGAGTTCGGACCGTTTCCGATGGCGCTGGGCGTCCTGCTCGACGATCCCGCGCCGACGTTCGATGCGGCGGTGGTCGAGCAGAACCGGGCGGCCAGCGACGGCAGGCGCGCCGACCTGCAATCCCTGCTCAGCAAGGGTCAGACCTGGATGGTCGAGAAGGAGCCGCATGCGATGTGAGTTGGTTGAACGACCCGTCCGGTCTGATTATGTTCCGTACCGACAGGCGGAGCGGGCGATGAGCGAAGAGACCGACAACCTCACGATCAGGCTCCTCCAGGGATTGCGGGCGCAACTGGGGCAGACCAATGCGCGCGTAGCGGAGTTGAGCGACCGTTTTACGGACCTGACGCAACGCGTCGACGGCGACACGCTTGTCTTCACTGCCGTCGCGGGTGTCGTTCACGACCACGAGGACCGTATCGGCGCGATCGAAGGCAGAAGCTCGTGACGCGCCCCGAAACGCGAGTGGCCGATCCCGTCATCCTCTGGCTGCGGCAGGACCTCCGCCTCGCCGACCAGCCCGCGCTGATCGCGGCGGCGGCGCAAGGTGCGGTCATCCCCGTCTATGTGCTGGACGACGACGACGCGGGCGACTGGCGGATCGGCGGGGCGCAACGCTGGTGGCTTCACCAGAGCCTGGCGTCGCTGGACGAGGGGCTCCGCGCGCTCGGCAGCCGGCTGATCCTGCGCCGCGGGCGCGCAGAGCCGGTGCTGCGCGGGCTGCTGGCCGAAACGGGCGCCGTCCGCATCCACGCGATCCGCCATTACGAGCCGTGGTGGCGCGCGGCGGAGGCGGCGCTGGACGATGTGCTGTGCCTGCATGACGGCAACCATCTTGCGCGACCGGAACAGGTGCGGACCGGATCGGGTGGTCAGTTCCGCGTCTATTCCTCGTTTTGGAAGGCTCTCCAGGCGCACCTGCCGCCGCCTGCGCCCGAGCCAGCGCCCGACAGGCTTCAGGCGCCGGTCCACTGGCCCGCGAGCGACAGTCTGGCCGACTGGGGGCTCCTGCCCAAGCGCGACTGGGCCGACCGGTTTGCGGACGAGTGGACGCCGGGCGAAGCTGCCGGCCTCGATGCTGCCGGGCGGTTCGCCGATCAGGTCGATGGCTACGAGACGCAGCGCAACCTGCCCTCGATCGACGGCACCTCGCGCCTGTCGCCGCACCTGCACCACGGCGAGGTGTCGGCGCGCACCGCCTGGCATGCGGTCGACGGTCACGCGGCCGGGGACAAGTTCCGGTCCGAGCTTGGATGGCGCGACTTCACCGACGGCCTGGTGCTCGCGTTGCCCGACTATGCCTGGGTCAACGGCCGTCCACGCTACGACACGTTCGCATGGCGCACCGGACCCGAGGCGGACGCCGACCGAAAGGCGTGGGAGCAGGGCCGTACCGGCTATCCGATCGTGGACGCGGGGATGCGCCAGCTCTGGACGACGGGATGGATGCACAACCGCGTCCGCATGATCGCGGCGAGCTTCCTCGTGAAGCACCTGCTGATTGACTGGCGGGCGGGCGAGCGGTGGTATTGGGACTGCCTGGTCGATGCCGATTACGGCAACAACTCCGTCAACTGGCAGTGGATCGCGGGCACCGGCGTCGACGCCAACATGTTCAGCCGGATCATGGCGCCGCTCGGCCAGTCGGAGAAGTTCGACGCGGGCGGCTATATCCGCCGCTGGGTGCCGGAGCTGAAGGACATTCGCGGCGAGGCGATCCACGATCCCGACGCGAACGGCGTGCGGCCCGCCGCCTACCCCGCGAAGATCGTCGGCCACCGCGAGGCGCGCGAGCGCGCGCTCGCCGCCAACAAGGCGATCTGACGCCGCCCGGTTGCGGGCCGGCGACGCGGATGACACAGAGGCGCGGACATGAACGCGCCCTTGTCCATGACCGAGCGATCGCGCGGTGCCGCGTGGCGCCGGCGCGCGGTCGCCGGCCCGTTCCACCGGCTGCTCGACCGGATCGACGAGGGACTGGCGGCAGGCGCGATCGAGGCGAGCCTGCCCGACGGCACCACGCGGCGGCTTGGCGGGCGGGCGCCGGGACCGGTCGCGATCGTCGCGGTGCGCCGCTGGCGTGCGCTGGCACGGCTCGCCATGCGCGGCTCGGTCGGCTGGTACGAGGGATGGGCGGCGGGCGACTGGTCGAGCCCCGATCCGGTTCCGCTGTTCGACCTGTTCATGCGGAACGCGCGCCGGCTCGGCACGGTCGCCCGCGCGGGCGGCGCGATGCGGCTGACCGATCGCGCGTGGCACCGGCTGCGCCGCAATACCTATGCGGGCGCGCGTCGCAACATCGCCGAGCATTATGACCTTGGCAACGACTTCTATCGCGAATGGCTCGACGAGGGCATGACCTATTCGAGCGCGCTGTTCGCCGGCCCGGGAGACACGCTCGCGGCGGCGCAGGCGCGCAAGCTGGCCGCGATGCTGGCGCGGACCGGCGCGCGACCGGGCGACCGGCTGCTGGAGATCGGCTGCGGCTGGGGCTCGTTCGC
>NZ_CAHJWW010000079.1 GCF_903643035.1 Sphingomonas bacterium
CCGTCGGGGCGCCGGCCCCAGGCGGCGCGGACGAACGCGCGCGCCGCATCCAGCCCGGCATCCAGGAACCGGGCGCCGATCAGCGCCTCCATCACGTCGCCCAGCACGTTGTCGCTGTCGCTCGCGCCGTCGTCGCGCGCCTGCTTGCCCAGCCGGACGTGCGGCGCGACGGCGAGGCTGCGCGCCACGTCGGCGCAGACCACGCGCGCGACCAGCACGTTCAGCCGTTTCGACAGCTGGCCCTCGTTCTCGGCCGGGAACAGCTCGAACAGCCATTCGGCGACGACCAGCCCCAGCACCCGGTCGCCCAGGAACTCCAGCCGCTGATAGTCCGCTCCTTCGCGCGCGCCGGCATCGCTGCTGCCATGGGTCAGCGCGCGCTCGTAGAGGGACGCATCGCGCGGGCGGTCGCCGATCGTGGCGACCAGCCAGTCTCCCTGCGATGTCAGAAGCCCTCTCCGATCCGCCGCGGGCGCGCGGCGCTGAACCAGGTCCAGGGCAGCAGCCAGCTGGCCGACCCGTCGGTGGAGAAGAAGCCGACCACCGCCTTGCCCTCCACCCGGTCGAGCGGGACGAAGCCCATGCCCGCCTGCCCCTCGCCCGGCATCAGGTCGTCGGGTGCCGGGAACCGGCTGTCGGCGCTGTTGTCGCGATTGTCTCCCATCACGAAGAGGTGGCCGGCGGGCACCCGGTAGAGCCTGGTGTCGTCCTTGATGGGATCGTCTTCCAGGTCCAGCACGTCGTAGCGGCGACCGCCGGGCAGCGTCTCCTCATATTGCGGGTAGCGGCAGACCGGCTTGCCTGCCTCGACCGACTGGAAGCGCGTGCCGCACTTGGTCTCGTCGTAATTGGGGGTGAGCGGCAGGACGAAGTCGGCGATGCGTCGCTTGGGCACGCCCACGCCGTTCAGGAAGACCTGGCCGCGGCGCACCTGGACGGTGTCGCCGGGCAGGCCGATCACGCGCTTGATGATGTCGGCGTCGTCGCCATGCGGACCGCGGAACACCACCACGTCGCCGCGCTTGGGCACCGCCCAGCTGACATGGCCAGACACCGGCGGCTCGCCCCACGGCAGCGACCAGCGCGAATAGCCATAGGCGGGCTTGGCGATGAACAGATAGTCGCCGATCAGCAGCCGGGGCAGCATCGATTCGGACGGGATGCTGAATGGCGCCGCGACGAAGCTGCGGAAGACGAAGACGATCACCGCCAGCTTCAGCAGGAAGACGAGCGTGCTCCCGCCCTCGGAGCGTTGCCTGGCGGGCCGGCGCTCGGCAGGTGGGGGCTCGGCGGATGGGGTGGTAGCCATGGACCATGGGCGTCGCGCAATGCCGTCCACCCGTCAAGCCGGGGCCGATCGTCCCGGCCACCGGCAGGAGCCTTGGCACGCGCCGCTCGTTGGGGCACCCTGTCCGTGACGACCGATCGCACGCAAGGAGCTTCGCATGGCTGAGGATGGGGCTGGCAACAAGGCCATGGACGGGGAGACCGTGGATGGGGAGACCGTGAACGGGGGGGCTCCGAACGGGAACGGCGCCGACGACTGGTCCGCGATCGAGTCGCTGCCCCGGCAGAAGCTGGAGGAGCTGTTCGCGAGCGATCCCGACCGGCTGGACAGGCTGTGCGTCGATGTGGCGGGCATGCACTTCGACTGGTCGAAGACGCACCTGACGCCCGACGCGGTGGCGGCGTTCGAGGCGCTGGCCGGCAGGCGCGACCTCGCCGGGCGGCGCGACGCGATGTTCGCCAGCGCGCACATCAACGTCACCGAGGACCGGCCGGTCGAGCATACGGCCGAACGCTACGAGGGCGCGCCCGGCGCGGTGGCGGCCGCGAAGAAGTATCACGAGCGGATGCGCACGCTGATCGACGCGATCGAGGCGGGCGCGCTGGGCGACATCCGCTACGTGCTGCACACCGGCATCGGCGGCTCGGCGCTTGGCCCCAACCTGCTGGTCGACGCGCTCGGGCGCGATGCCAGCCGCTACGAGGTGGCGATCGTCGCCAACGTCGACGGCGTGGGGATGCAGGACGTGTTCGACCGGTTCGATCCCCACGCGACGCTGCTGGTGGTCGCGTCCAAGACGTTCACGACGACCGAGACGATCCTGAACGCCGAAAGCGCGGTCCAGTGGATGCAGGAGGCCGGCGTCGAGGACCCGTACGGCCGCGTCGTCGCGCTGACCGCCAGTCCCGACAAGGCAATTGAATGGGGTGTGGACGAGACGCGCGTGCTGCCGTTCGGCGAGGGTGTCGGCGGGCGCTACTCCTTGTGGTCGTCGATCGGCTTCCCCGCCGCGATCAAGCTCGGCTGGGCGGCGTTCGAGGAGCTGCTGGAGGGCGCGGCCGAGATGGACCGCCACTTCCGCCTGACCGCGCTGCACCAGAACGCGCCGGCGCTCGCGGGCTTCGCGGACGTGTATTACACGCAGGTCCGCCGTGCTGAGACGCGCGCCACCTTCGCCTATGACGAGCGGCTACGGCTGCTGCCCCCCTATCTCCAGCAGCTCGAGATGGAGTCGAACGGCAAGAGCGTGACGGTGTCGGGCGAGCCGCTGACGCGGCCGTCGACCGCGATCACTTGGGGCGGGGTGGGGACGGAGGCACAGCATGCGGTGTTCCAGCTGCTGCACCAGGGCACGCACCTCGTCCCCGTCGAGTTCGTGGCGGTGATCGAGGCGGGCGACGACCTGAACCCGGAGCATCACCGCCAGCTCCTGCTCAACGCGTTCGCGCAAGGCGCGGCGCTGATGAAGGGCAAGCACGTCGACGATCCGGCGCGCAGCTATCCCGGCGACCGGCCGACCTCGACGGTCCTGCTCGACGTGCTGGACCCGCGCACGCTGGGGGCGCTGATCGCCTTCTACGAGCATCGCGTGTTCGTCGCCGGCACGCTGCTGCAGATCAACAGCTTCGACCAGTTCGGCGTCGAGCTCGGCAAGGAGATGGCGAAGGCGGCGGCCAAGGGCGGCGGCGAGTTCGATCCGTCGACCACCGACCTCATCAGGCGAGCGGGGCTCGACTGACATGGCGGCGCTGGTCGCGATGGCGGCGGCGATGAGCATCGCCGGGATGCGCGACCACCGCCGCGTGCTGATCGTCGCCGCGCCGGCGGCGGACGATCCGCGCTTGCGGACGCAACGGGCAGGGCTTGCGGCCTGGGGCGCCGGCGCGGCAGACCGCGACCTGGCCGTGGTGGAAGTCGTGGGCCGCGTCGTCTCGGGCGCGGCGGACGACGCGGGGTCGCTGCGGGCGGCGTACCACCTGCCGCCGGGCGCCTTCATGGTGGTGCTGGTCGGCAAGGACGGCCATGTCGCCCATCGCTCGGGCGAGCCGGTGTCGGCGGCGATCCTCCAGGGCACGATCGACGCGATGCCGATGCGGAGGGCGGGGAAACGTTGAAACGGCAGGCCTGCGCCGCCATCTGCGCTTAGCGCCGCCGTCATCGTCGACGGCATGGCCGCAATGCGGACCGCGCAAGGCCTGTGGTGCCCAGCCGGCGATCGCCACCCCGATCACAGCGTACCGCAGCCTCGACGGCATTTCCGGTCCTGTATGGCGATCGTGATCCCGACCCGTTCGCCCGCCATCCGGGTCCCCGATCCGCGCCCGAAACGCCTGGAGCAAACCGAATGACCTACGACTACGACCTCTTCGTCATCGGCGCCGGTTCGGGCGGCACGCGGGCGGCGCGGGTCTCGGCCGCGCATGGCGCCAGGGTGGCGGTGGCGGAGGAGTACCGCGTCGGCGGCACCTGCGTGATCCGCGGCTGCGTTCCCAAGAAGCTGCTGATCTATGGCGCGCATTTCGCCGAGGACCTGAAGGACGCGCGTCGCTTCGGCTGGGACGTGCCCGACTGCTCGTTCTCATGGCCGACGTTGCGCAATCATGTGCTGGCGGAGGTCGACCGGCTCAACGCCGCCTACACCCAGACGCTGACCAGCCACGGCGTCGAGATCGTCGCGGCGCGCGCCACGCTCGCCGGTCCGCACGATGTCGCGCTGTCGGACGGGCGGACCGTGACGGCAGGGACGATCCTGATCGCGGTCGGCGCGCACCCCGCGGTGCCGACTTGCGCCGGCCACGAGCACGGCATCACCTCGAACGAGGTCTTTCACCTCCCCGAGGTTCCCGGACGCATATTGATCGCGGGGGCAGGCTATATCGCCAACGAGTTCGCCGGCCTGTTCCACCAGTTCGGCTCGCACGTCACGATCGCCAATCGTAGCCGCGACATCCTGCGCGGCTACGACGTGTCGATCCGGGATCGGCTGCTCCAGATCAGCCTGATGAAGGGGCTGGACTTCAAGTTCGACGCGACGATCGAGGCGATCGAGCGCGGCGGGGACGGCGCCCTCGCGGTACGGCTGGCCGGCCACGATCCCCTCAACGTCGATTGCGTGCTGTTCGCGACCGGCCGCGTCCCCAACACGAGCGGACTGGGGCTGGAGGCGGCGGGCGTCGACCTCGACGTCCATGGCGCCGTGGTGGTGGACGCGGACAACCGGTCGACGTGCGAGAGCGTCTATGCCGTGGGCGACGTCACCAACCGCGTGCAGCTCACCCCCGTGGCGATCCGCGAGGGACAGGCGTTCGCGGACAGCGTGTTCGGCGGCAAGCCGACCCGGGTGGATTACGACTGCATCCCCAGCGCGGTATTCAGCCACCCGCCGCTCGCCGCTGTCGGCCTGACGGAGAGTCAGGCAAAGGAAAAGCTGGGCTCGGTGAAGGTCTATGCCAGCGATTTCCGGCCGATGAAGAACGTGCTGGCCGGCCGCGACGAGCGCGCGCTGTACAAGATGGTGTGCGACGGCGAGACGGGCCGGGTCGTGGGGCTGCACATGATCGGGCCGGACGTGCCCGAAATCATGCAGGCGGCGGCCATCGCGGTGAAGGCGGGGCTGACCAAGGACCAGTTCGATGACGTGGTGGCGCTCCACCCGACGATGGCCGAGGAGCTGGTGCTGATGAAATGAGGCGTTGCCGGCGGGTCAGTAGCCCGTCGGCGGCTTCCCCGCGATCAGCTGGCGCAGGTGACGCGCCAGCCCCTGATGCGCGAGCCGCGCCTCCGCGCTGCGCGCGTTGCGGACGGCGGCTTCCTCCTGCCGAAGACGGGACAGGAAGGTCTGCGTGCGTTCGACGGTCGACATCAGTCACCACCTCGGCTTCGCCGCCGCGAACATCCCGCAGCGGGCATCGGGTGATACAGGTCATTCGTCCCCGCTACAATCGGTCGCGACGGGACCGCCGCGGTCGGCGTTCCTACGCCTCGCCGAGATCGACATCGTCCGAGTTCACCACGCGGGCGATATGCGGCAGGATCTGGCCGATCGCGAACGCGTGCATCTCGGCGGACCGGGAGGTGCAGGCGTCCTCGACCACGACCATGTCGTAGCTCAGCTCCCAGCCCGACCGGACGGTCGACTCGACGCCGAAATTGGTCGCGATCCCCGCGACCACGACCGTCCGGATGCCGCGTCGGCGCAGCTAGAGATCGAGGTCGGTGCCGGTGAACGCGCCCCAATGGTGCTTGAGGACGACGATGTCGCTCTCCTCGCGCAGGCCGTCGACCAGCGCGTAGAAGGCCGGCGGCGATCCACCAGGCGGGATGGGCGAGGGCTGGTCGATATGCCGGCTCGGCACTTCTCCCTCGTCCCGCCAGCCGACGTGGACGAGGACGACGGGGGCGTCCTTCTCGCGGAAACGGGCGGCGAGGTTCCTGGCGGTCTCCACCACCGCCTCGCCGGAGCGAGGCCCCTTGGCGCCGGCGACGATGCCGTCCTGAAGGTCGATGAGGACGAGGGCGGTGGTTCGGGGGTCTAGCGTCGGCATGCAGTACCAACCAACGGACGGGATTTCGGTTCACGGGCCGGTTGCCGCGATGTCGAGCCGACCTCGGCCTCGCCCGATACCCCGCCCGGAACGCGCACTATGATCCGGGTGATCCGGCTCGCCGGTCGATCGCCCCGGGCGGGCTGACGAGGTCGCGAAGGGCTTCCAGTTCCCCGCGCGTGTCGACGTCGACCAGTTCGGCGGCGGTCGCGGCGACGGCGCGACCCGCCCGGATCATGTCGCGCGCGCCGGCATCCCCCTCCAGCGATCTCAGGAACGCGAACCGCCCGCGACCGAACAGCGCCGGCGGTCTGGAAGCGCGACCGTCGCTGGAGGCGACGACGGTGTCCGCGCCGGTGGCGGCGTCGAACAACCGGCGGACGTGCGCCGCCGTGACGCACGGCATATCGGCGAGCGCGATCAGCACGCCTTGCGCGTCGCACTTTTCCGCCGCCTCGACCCCGATCCGTACCGAACGCGCCATGCCCTCGTCGGGATCGGCGTTCCGGAGCACCTCATACCCGTGATGACGATAGTCGAGCTTCGCCGAGCCGGTCACGACCATGCGGGCGAGGAACGGCATGTCCTCCAGCGCCGCCGCGACATGCAGGCCCAGGGGGCGGCCCAGCAGGTCCTGCTCCAGCTTGCGGTCGGTGTCGCCGAACCGCGATCCTCGCCCGGCGGCGAGCAGGACGAGGACGGTGTTCCCGATCCGGACGGCCTCAGGCCCGGCCATGGAACGCCCCCACCATCGCCGCCGCGATCGACAACGCGATCTCCGACGGACCGATCGCGCCGATATCGATGCCGACGGGCGCGTCGATCCGGTCGATGTCGGGCAGCGCAAGGCCGGCGGCCGCGAGGCGCTCCCGGCGTGCGGCATGGCTGCGCCGGCTGCCGAGCGCGCCGATGTAGGACGCATCCGACCGCAGCGCCTCGATCAGCGCGGGGTCGTCGATCTTGATGTCGTGGCTCAGCGTCACGACCGCGGTCGACGGTCCGGGCTTCAGCGCGGCGATCGCCTCGTCGGGCCAGCGATCATCGAGCGTCGACCCCGGGAACCGCTCCTGCGTCAGGAAACGTGCCCTGGGATCGATCACGACCGTCGCGATCCCCAGTTCCCGTGCAAGGCCCGTCAGCGCCTGCGCGATCTGGACCGCGCCGACGATCAGCAGCCGGCGGGGCGGATCGTAGCGATTGACGAACCGCTCGCCCATCTCACCCGAGCGAGGATCCGTATGTCCGGTCTCCGCACGTCCGGTTCCCAGGTCGGTATGGACGCTCAGCGTCTGGCCGTGCCCGCGCGCCTCCGCGATGCGATCGAACAGCTCGGGATCGAAGCCCTCCGCCGTGACGGGCTGCACCATGACGGCGATCTCGCCCCCGCACGGCAGGCCGACTTCCCACGCGGCCGCGTCGGCGACCCCATAGCGTCTTACCTGAAACGGCGCGCCCGCGATCACCTCCGCGGCGGTCTGGAGGATGTCGCTCTCGACGCAGCCGCCCGACACCGATCCCTCGAACCGGCCATCGGCATGGACCAGCATGTGGCTGCCGCGCGGCCGGGGCGCCGATCCCCAAGTGGAGATCACCGTGGCGAGCGCGAGCGGCTCCCCCTTCCACGTCCGGGCGGCGGCGATGACGCTGTCGTTCTCTGCCATGGGCCTGATATAGGATAAGCGAGGCGGAAGATCAGGGGGGGCTTGATCGCCGCGCCGGCCCTGCAGGAAGCGCCGTTGATCGTGAAGGCTTGGGACTCGCCTGGCGGGGCCGGATAGCGTATCGTTTCAAACTGTAATGGTGTCGCGCCCGTTCCTTGCCCTCCTGCTGCCGCTCGCTGTCGGCGGATGCCTCGACGCGGTGTCGACGGCCGTCCACGCGCCGTTCACCGCCGTGTCCGTCGCCAAGGCGCCGTTCAGGGCCGGCGGCAAGGTGGTGGACTGGACGACGACCAGCCAGGCGGAGGCGGACAGGAACTCCGGCCGCCGGATGCGCAAGGCCGAGGAACGCGAGGGCCGCGAACGCCGCGAATGGGCGAAACACTGCCGAGGGCGGGAGCGAGCGTCGGAGTGCCGAGAGTATTCCGGCTTCCGCGCGAGCGGGTAGCGGCGGCCTTCGGAGCGGGTCCGTCACCGCCGCCCGGAACGGCGTCCACCAGCCCGTCCCGCCGCCATATCCGTCGTTCGGGCAACCTGCCGCATGACCGGACGTTTCCCTCGTCTCATTGCCGTGACAGGATAGCGCGATGGCCGATGATACGCAGCTGCTCGACTTCCCGCCCTCCGGCGTTTCCGACGACTGGACGGTGCCGCAGGACTGGGACGCCTACACGGCGCAGGACCACGCCACCTGGGACACGCTGTTCGCGCGCCAGTCGCGGCTGCTTCCCGGCCGCGCATCCGATGCGTGGTTCCGCGGGCTGGACGTGCTGCGGCTGTCGAAGCCGGGCATCCCCGACTATCGCGAGCTCAACGACCGGCTCGGCGCGCTGACCGGGTGGCAGGTGGTGGCGGTGCCGGGGCTGGTGCCCGACGAGGTGTTCTTCGACCATATGGCCAACCGGCGCTTCGTCGCGGGCAACTTCATCCGCCGGCCCGACCAGCTCGATTACCTGGAGGAGCCGGACGTGTTCCACGACGTGTTCGGCCATGTGCCGATGCTCGCCGATCCGGTGTTCGCCGACTATCTTGCCGCCTATGGCCGCGGCGGGCAGCGGGCGATGCAGATGGGCGCGCTCAGGAACCTCGGCCGGCTCTACTGGTATACCGTCGAGTTCGGCCTGGTGCAGGAAAAGGAGGGGTTGCGCATCTATGGGTCGGGCATCGTGTCCAGCTTTTCCGAAAGCCGCTTCGCCCTGGACGATCCCAGCCCGCACCGCATCGGCTTCGATCTCGGGCGCGTGATGCGCACGGACTATCGGATCGACGATTTCCAGCAGAACTACTTCGTCATCCCCAGTTTCGACGAGCTGCTGCGCGTGACGGTGGAGACCGACTTCGCGCCGCTCTACGCCGAGCTGGCGGGAAGGGCGGACATCCCGGTCGCGGCGATCGTGGCGGGGGACGAGGTCATCACCCGCGGCACGCAGGCATATGCGCGGGAAAAGGCGGGGTAGAGCCCGCCCGTCATCCCGGCACGAGGCCGGGGCGACGGGCCATCGGGTCAGCCGCCGGTCGCTTGCTCCCCATCCGCCGGCGCCGGGACGGGCGTTGCTCCCATCGCCAGCCGCAGGATCGTCCAGTCGCCCCGCACCTCGCGCGCCTCCACCGCGCAGCCTATGGCCGCATAGGCGGCCTCCACCGCCGCCGCCTGCGTCGTCAGCAGCCCCGCCAGCACCACGGCCGCGCCCGGCGCGGCGATACCGGCGATGTCGGGCGCCATCGCGACCAGCGGCCCGGCGAGGATGTTGGCGACGACGAGGTCGTATGGCCCTTCCGCCTCGATCAGCGGATGACTCGTGCCGTCGGCGACCAGCATCGCGATCCGCTCCACGCGGTTTCCCGCCATGTTCTGCGCCGCGACCCCGATCGCGATCGGATCGATGTCGGTCGCGGTGACGCTCGCGTGCGGCCACAATACCCGCGCGGCGAAGGCGAGTAGGCCGGTGCCGGTGCCAAGGTCGATCGCTTTGCGTACCGGGCGACCGCCAAGCCCGTCGAGCATCGCGAGGCAGCCGGAGGTGGTCTCGTGATGGCCGGTCCCGAACGCCTGCCCGGCCTCGATCCGGAACGCGACCACCCCCTCGGGCACCATGTCGGCATGTGCGGCGGTATGCACCACGAACCGACCCTCGCGGATCGGCTCCAACCCGGCCTGGCTCAGCGTCACCCAATCCTCTTCGGCCAGGGGTTCGGGGCCGTCGCCGCCGGGCACGGCGACGAGCGCGCGGACCGCGGCCAGCGTGCGGGCCTCGGGCTCGCCGTCGAAATAGGCGTCGAGCCGCCAGCGGCCGGCGGCCTCGTCCTCCTCGGTCGTCACCAGCACAGCGGCGTCGATCTCGGCCAGCGCGATCGCCGCCGCCTCCGCGTGCGTGCAGGGGAGCGTCAGCTTCCAGGCCGTCATCGCGCGCTCCTGCCCGTCCCTGCCCGTCGTGCTCATCGCACGAAGCTCGCGCCGTTCACGTCGATCGCCGCGCCCGTCATGGAGGGCGGCGCGTCGAGCGCACACCAGCGGATCACCTCCGCCACCTCGTCGGGCGTCGCCACGCGGCCGAGCGGGATGTCCGCCAGCAGCCTGTCGCCGCCGCGGCTCGCCAGATAGTCCTCGGCCATGCCGGTCATCGTGAAACCCGGCAGCACGCAGAAGGCGAGGATGCCGTCGGCGGCATAGCCGCGGGCGATGCTCTTGGTCATGCCGACCATGCCCGCCTTGGCGGCGGCGTAATGCCAGTGCTGGGGGGAGTCGCCGCGATAGGCCGCGCGGCTGGCGACGTTGACAAGCCGGCCGTCGCCCGTCTCGCCGGCGGCGCGGCGCGTTTGCCAGTGCAGCACGGCGAGCCGCGACAGCTCGGCGGCGGCGGTCAGGTTGATGCGCATCGTGCGCTCCCACTGCGCGACCCAGGCATCGTCGCCGGCGTCCAGCGGACTGGCCTCGAACACGCCGGCATTGTTGACGAGCACGTCGATCCGTCCCCCCAGCCGGTCGAGCGCCGCCTTCCACAACGCCCGCGGCGCGGCGGGATCGGCGAAGTCGGCGGCGAGGACGCCGGGCGCGGGACGGGTGGCGTGCAGGGCGAGCGCGACGGGACGGTCGTCGGCGGTCCGGTCGTCG
>NZ_CAHJWW010000080.1 GCF_903643035.1 Sphingomonas bacterium
GCGCGCGCAGGCGGCGCTGGCGCTGGCGAAGACCGCGCAGCCGGTGGGCGACCTCGCCGCGCTGGAGGCGAGGGCGGCGGCGGAGCCCGGGAACATGGACCTGCGTTTCGAGCTCGCCAACGGCCAGGTCGCGGCCGGCGAACGCGACGCCGCCGCCGGGACGCTGCTGGCGATGATAAAGGACGACCGCGCGTGGAACGAGGGCGCCGCGCGCACCCAGCTGCTCGCGCTGTTCGAAGTCGTGGGCCTGATGGATCCGTGGGTCGCACAGCAGCGCCGGCGCCTGTCCGCGATCCTGTTCGGATGACGGCCGCCGCCCAGCCCTCGACCAGGCTGTCGATCTTCCCGCTTCCCGGCGCGCTGCTGTTTCCGGGCATGCACCTGCCGCTGCACATCTTCGAGCCGAGATACCGCGCGATGATATCGGACGCGATGGCGCGCGACCGGCGCATCGGCATGATCCAGCCCCGCCCGGTGACTGCGCGCGATCCCGACCGGCCGCCGCTGTTCGACTTGGGCTGCGTGGGGCGGATCGCGGAGTTCGAGGCGATGGAGGACGGGCGCTACAACCTGATCCTCGAAGGCCTGTCGCTGTTCCGCGTGGTCCGCGAGCTGGAGGTCACCACCCAGTTCCGGCAGGTGGAGGCCCGTCTGCTGCCCGTCGTGGCGGACGAGTCGCTGGCGCTGGCGATGCGATCGTCGCTGGAGCTGGAGTCGCGAAGGTTCGCGGAGGCGCAGGGGTATCAGGTGGACTGGGACTCGGTCGCGCGGCTCGACGACACCGCCTTCGTCAACGGCATCGCGCAGATCGCGCCCTTCGACGCCGCCGCCAAGCAGGCGCTGCTGGAGGCGCAGGGCCTTGAGGCCCGGGCCGAGCTGATCGTGCAGCTGCTCCAGTTCTTCGGTCGCCACGACGGCGAGGACCGGGTGACGCTGCAGTGATCGACGCTCGCCTTCCCTCTCCCATGAGGGGAAAGGGAGAATGATCGACCCCTGGCTCCTCGAACGGCTCGTGTGCCCCGCCACGCGCACCCCGTTGCGCCTGGACGAGGCGGCGGGCGAGCTGGTGTCCGATGCCGCCGGGCTCGCCTATCCGATCCGCGACGGCGTGCCCGTGCTGCTGGTCGAGGAAGCGCGGACGCTCGCCGGCTGAGCGTACACACCCGGTTCACCGGCCGGCTGCTTGGAGGAGCGCGGGAAATCGGCTAGACCGGTCGTCTTCCGCACAGGATCGCCAATGCTCCGCAATCTCGTCCCGGCCGCCGCGCTGGTCGCCACGCTCGCGCTGATCCCCGCCACTACCGCGGGGATGGCGGCGGTCGATACCGGCACCTATCGCGAGATGGACAAGTTCCTGGACGTCTACAATCGCGTGAAGGCCGATTACGTCGACAAGGTGAGCGACGACAAGCTCGTCAAGGGCGCGATCCAGGGCATGCTCGCGAGCCTCGACCCGCATTCCGGCTACGAGGACGCGCTCGACTTCCAGAACCTCAAGATCATGACGGAAGGCAATTACGGCGGACTTGGCCTCTCGGTCACGATGGAGGATGGCGCGATCAAGGTGATGAGCCCGCAGGACGGCACGCCGGCGGGTCGCGCGGGCGTCAAGTCGGGCGACTATATCACGCACATCGACGGCAAGCTGATCTATGGCCAGACGCTGGACGAGGCGATCGGGTCGATGCGCGGCAAGCCGGGCACCAGGATCGCCCTCACCCTGGTGCGTCCCGGCCGGGACAAGCCGATCGACCTCGTGCTGACGCGGGAGGTCATCACGCAGAAGCCGGTGAAGTGGGAGGTGAAGGGCCAGATCGGCTATATCGACGTCAACACCTTTTCCGAGAACACCGGCGCCGATACGCGCGCGGCGATCATGGGCATCGGCAAGTCGCTCGGTCACGATCCGCTGGGCTATGTCCTTGACCTTCGCGACAACGGCGGCGGGCTGCTGACTCAGGCGATCGCGGTCGGCGATGCCTTTCTCGACCATGGCGAGATCGTGTCGCAGCGCGGCCGCGAGAAGAGCGACATCGAACGCTATTACGCCAAGTCCGGCGACGACACGCATGGCGCGCCGGTTATCGTCCTGGTCAACGCGGGAACCGCGTCCGCGAGCGAGATCGTCGCGGGCGCGCTGCAGGACCAGCATCGCGCGCTCGTGATGGGCGAGCGGTCGTTCGGCAAGGGATCGGTCCAGACGCTGATCCCGCTGGGGCCGGAGACGGCGCTGCGGCTCACCACCGCGCGCTACTACACCCCGTCCGGCCGCTCGGTGCAGGAGGGCGGGATCGCCCCCGACATCGCGGTGCCCGAGCTGAACGACCCCGACTACAAGACCCGGCCCAGCTTCCGCGAGGCTGACCTGCGCCGCCACCTCATCAACGAGGTAAAGGCGGATGACAAGGTGCTCGAGGAGGACACGACCGCCGACCCGCGCTTCGCCGCCACGCCCGACAGCCTGAAGAAGGACGGGATCACCGACTTCCAGCTCTGGTATGCGTTGAAGACGCTGAACCGGCTTGCCCCCGCCACGGCGCCGGCGGCGAAGGTCGCGGCGACGGCCGTCTCCGCGCGTCGGCGGCGGTGATGGCCGCCCTCGACCTGCATGAACGCGTGGACGTCCGACGCGCGCCCGTCGACCGCGATGTTGGCCCGCGCTTCCGGGCGGCGCGCCGGATCGCGTTGCTCGTGCCGGCCACGCTGCTGGCGGGGGCGTGGGGATCGCAGCTGATCGGCGGGCTGGTGCCGTGCGAGATGTGCCACTGGCAGCGGTGGGCGCATTACGCCGCGCTGGTGCTGGCCGCGCTCGCCTTCGCGCTTCCCCGGCGCGCGCTCGTCGCGCTGGCGGGAGTGGCGATCGCCGTTTCGGGGGTGATCGGCGTGATCCACGCCGGCGCGGAATGGCATTGGTGGACCGATGTCAGCGCCTGCACCTCCACCGTCGCCAGGGGCCTGTCCGCCGACGAGATGCTGCGGCGGATCATGGCGGCGCCCGTGGTGCGCTGCGACGCCGCCCAGTGGCGGCTGGGGGGCGTGTCGCTCGCTGGCTGGAACGCGCTGTTCTCGCTGGGCGGCGCGGCGGCGATCGGACTGCTTCTCACCCGAAGGACTGCGCGATGACGCCGAACTGGAAACCGGGCGACCGCCGCCCCGCGAGCGATCCGATGATCCGCGTCGACCAGGCGGGCGAGTTCGGCGCGATCCGCATCTATGCCGGCCAGCTCGCCATCATGGGCGACCGGCACCCGGTCGCGCGCGAGATCGCGGGCATGGCGCTGCAGGAGGAGAAGCACCGCGCGTTCTTCGACGCGATGATGGCGAGGCGTCGCGTCCGCCCGACGATCTTCGCGCCGCTGTGGAACGTCGCCGGCTTCGCGCTGGGCGCCGTCACCGCCGCGATCGGGCCGGAGGCGGCGATGGCCTGCACCGCGGCGGTCGAGACCGAGATCGACAAGCATTACGCCGACCAGCTCGTCGCGCTGGGCGCCAGCGATCCCGAGCTGTCCGACGCGATCGTCGAGTTCCAGGCGGAGGAGGTCGAGCATCGCGACACCGCGCTCGCGCACGGCGCCGAGCGGGCGCCCGCCTATCCGCTGATGAGCGCCGTCATCCGCGCGGGCTGCCGGATCGCGATCGCGACGGCGCAGCGGATCTGAAGGGAGAGAGAGTGATGGCCGTCCGTCGTGCATCGCTGATCGCCGCCGCGCTGCCGGCGGCACTCGCCGGGCCGGCGGCGGCGCAGAGCGTCGGCCCGGCGAACCCGAACGCGACCCCCATCCGCACGCTCCAGGCGCCGCCGGAGGTGAGCCACGAGGCATCCGTCAACGGCGTGCTGACGCTTTACGGCGACCAGCGTTGTCCGACGGACAGGAGCGGCAACGAGGTCGTCGTGTGCGTCCGTCGCAGCGCCGCGGAACAGTTCCGTATTCCCAAGCAGCTGCGCGAGTTCAAGGTGACGCCGCAGAACGAGAGCTGGGCCAGGACCCAGTCGGTCGCGATGTCGGCGGGCGCCGCCGGCACGGGAAGCTGCACCACCGTCGGCGCGGGCGGCGGCATCGGCTGTTTCGGCCAGGAGACACGCATCGCCAAGGCCGAGACCAAACAGCGCGAGAAGGACGCGACGCCCGACCTCAAGGGCTATTGATCCGCGCGCCCGGTGTGCCACCGTGCATGCCGGGAGACGAACGATGGCCAGCGCCGCGAGCGACACGCACGGGATCGATCCGACGCCGACCGGGGATGCGCGCCGCCGCCCGCCGTCGATCGGCGCGGACGGGTACGAGCGGGTGCTGGCCTGGCTGTCGCTCGCGCTCTTCGCCGTCGCGCTCGTCGCGATCGGACGCGGCCGGGCCGAATGGCGCGCGGTTCCAACGCTGATCTGGCTGCACCTTGCGACCGTCCTGTTCGCGACCGGCCTGACGCCGGCGATCCTGCTCGGGCGGCGCGGGACCGGGCGGCACCGGATGCCGGGACGCTGGCTATTCGGGTGAGTTCGCCCCCCTGCCCTCGCGCGCGCCCCGTAGCCGATGCCAGACATATCCCGCCACCACGATCACAAGGGCCGCGCCGATCGCCGCATCCGCTCGGTGGAACCACGCCTTCAGCCGGGGATCGCTGTTCCACCGGTCGCCCAGCGTCATCCCCACCCACGCAAGGCCGAAGCACCATGGCCAGCTTCCCACGAACGTACAGACGTGGAACGGCACCAGCCGCATCCGCGCGACGCCGGCGGGAAAGGCGATGAACGACCGGATCACCGGCAATAGCCGCCCGACCAGCACAGCGATGCCGCCGAACCGCGCGAAGAACCGGTCCGCCGCGTCGATCTCCCCCGGCCCGATCAGCAGCCAGCGGCCATAGCGCCGCGCCAGCGGCCGCCCGCCGCGCCGGCCGATCCCATAGCCGACGATCGACCCCAGGTTGCATCCGACCGCCCCCGCCGTCGCCGCCGCCCACAACGAGAAATGCCCGGTCGATACCAGATAGCCCGCAAACGGCATGATGACCTCCGACGGCAGCGGGACGCAGGCGCTCTCAATCGCCATCAGCAGCATGATCCCCGGATAGCCGCCCGCGGCGATCACGCCGGTGATGATGCCGGCGAGCCGGCCCAGAATGTCTTCGATCATGTTCCGACCCTAACCAGCCGGCTGACGGATGGGAACCGGCCCCGCGGACCGACAGTTCGACGGGCATGACGAACCTTACCCTCAACGACGGCCGCTCGATGCCGCAACTCGGCATGGGCACCTGGCAGATCAAGGATGCGCAGGCCGCCTCCATCGTCCGCGCCGGGCTCGATCTCGGCTTCGCGCTGGTCGACACCGCCGCGGTGTACGACAACGAGATGGGGGTCGGCGCCGGGGTCAAGGGCACCGACGCCTGGCTCACCACCAAGCTGTGGAACAACCGCCAGCACGACGCGGCGGCGGCGCTGGACGAGAGCCTGGCGCTGCTCGGCGTCGATGCGGTCGACCTGTACCTGATGCACTGGCCCGTGCCGGCGCAGGACCAGTACGTCGACGCGTGGCGAGCGATGATCGGCTTGCGCGACGCCGGCAAGGCGCTGTCGATCGGCGTGAGCAACTTCCTGCCCGAGCATCTCGACCGCATCGTCGCCGAGACCGGCGTCACGCCGGCCGTCAACCAGATCGAACTGCACCCCGATTTCCAGCAGCGGGAGGCGCGCGCCTACCACGACGCGCACGGCATCGTGACGCAGAGCTGGAGCCCGATCGGGCAGGGCAAGGACCTGCTGGGCCGCGAGGCGATCGTCCGCATCGCCGGCAAGCACGGGCGTAGCGCGGCACAGGTGGTGCTCGCCTGGCACCTGGCGCACGGCTTGTCGGCCGTTCCCAAGGCGGCCGACCGCGAGCACCTGTCCGACAACTTCGCCGCGCTCGACCTGACGCTCGACGACGAGCACATGGCCGCGATCGATGCGCTGGACTCGCCCGGCGGCCGGCTGGGGCCGGATCCGGCGACGTTCGGCTGACCGGCGCGGAGTCTGTCCGGACCGGCCTGGACGATCCCGTTCGTCCGATCGCCGCCGTGAACGGGCGGGAGCCGGCGCCCTACCGGTGCGGCGCCAGGGCGTTGATGATGCGGCACCCGGCGATCGTACCGCCCTTGCAGGTCGTCAGAAGGTCGGACAGTTCGCGGCGCAGTGCGGTCAGATCGGCGATCTTGCGATCGATCTCGGCCAGGTGATCCGCCGCCAGCACGTCCACCGAACCACAGTCCGCGCCCCGGTCGTCGGCGAGGCCAAGCAGCGTCCGTACCTGGCCGAGCGAAAAGCCGAGCGCGCGTGCCCGGCGGATGAAGCTCAGGCGGGAGAGGCCCGCCTCCCCATAGCAGCGGTAGTTGCCCGGCGAGCGCGAGGGCTCCGGCAGCAGCCCCTGCCGTTCGTACCAGCGGATCGTCTCGACCCTGGTAGCGGTCGCCCGCGCTAGGTCGCCGATCCTGTATCCGCCGCTGCTTGACCCTGTAGTCACTTCAGGGTGCATAGGACCGCCCGTCATCGTTGTCGATTTGGGATGGGGGGATCATGGACCGGCGGAGAATCGTCATCGCGGCGCTGTTGCTGCTGGCGCCGTACAGCGGGCGGGCGTCGGCACAGGCGGCCGGTGGCGAGCGCGAACCGGCGGCGATCCTGGAGCTTGGCGCGGCGGCAGAGCGCGGGGTGAAGGGTGGCCCCGTCGGCGCCGGCCCGTCGCTCGCGGCGGAGTTCACGCCGATCGAGGGCTGGCTGGAGATCGAGGGCGGTGTCGCGCCCCTGTTCAGCCGGGGCCAGACCGAATGGGACTTCGACCTGCTGTTCAAGAAGCCCTTCACCCTGTCGCGGCGGGTCGAGATCATGGTCGGAGCCGGCCCGAGCCTCAGCCATGTGGTCGCGAATGGCCGGACCAGCGACGATGCCGGCCTGGAAGCCGCGCTCGACGTCATGGTCTGGCCGTGGCGGGGGCGACGGGTGGGCTGGTATGTCGAGCCGAGCATCGGTCGCAGCTTCGCCGCGGGCCATGAGGGCGCCGTGGGGATCAGCGGCGGGATATTGATCCCGATCGGACGCCACGGCTGATCCTTGCCGGGACCGCCGGCCCCGGCAAAGGCGCCAGCCCCGGCAGGGACGCCAGCCCCGGCAGGGACGCCAGCCCCGGCAGGGACGCCAGCCCCGGCAGGGACGCCAGCTCCGGCAGGGACGGGCGCGCCCCTGGCCCGCCTTCACGCCGCCAGCGCCGCCTTCACCAGCCGCAGGTCGTCGACAAAGCGGGCATATTCCTCGCGAGCCCGCTCGGGCTCCGGGATGCGCAGCAGGAAGCTTGGATGGACGGTGATCCATGCCTCGCCACCATCCTCGCCCCCCGGTCCTTTGGGCAGCCGCTGCGCCCTGCCCCGCTCGCGGCCGATCGTCACCACGCGGCCGAACAGCGACCGCGCGGCGGTCGCGCCCAGCGCCACCGTCACCTTCGGGCGCAGCAGCATGCGTTCCTGATCGATCCACCAGCGGCATGCCTCGATCTCGCCCGCGTCGGGCTTGGCGTGGATGCGTCGCTTGCCACGCGGCTCGAACTTGAAATGCTTCACCGCGTTGGTGACATAGGCATCGGCGCGCGGGATGCCCGCCTCGGCCAGCGCGCGATCGAACATCTGGCCGGCGGGGCCGATGAACGGCTTGCCCTGCAGGTCCTCGTTGTCGCCGGGCTGCTCGCCCACGAACATCAACGGCGCGGAGACCGGCCCCTCGCCGAATACCGTCTGCGTCGCGGGCTTGTAGAGGTGGCAGCGCGTACAGCCTGCCGCCTCCTCCTTCAGCGCCTCCCATGCGGCCTGGGCATTGCCGCCCACGCCCGTCCGATCGTCGGCCGTCCGGTCATTCTGCGCCGTCTCGATCATTTCCAGCTCCCGCGCCCTCGCGCCTGCGATCAGTTCGGGCACCAACGCGGTCTCGGGCATGTTTTTCCAATATTTTCGCGGCATTTCCTTCAGCATCGCGCCCACCTTCACGCGCGCGGGATTGAAGATCGACGCGTAATAGGTCTTCCACACCGCCTCCACGGGATCGCCGTCGGGGGCGTCGCCCTTCTGCGCGCCCGGCCCCTCGCTCAACGCAGCGCCGTCCCAGTGGAGCGAGACGCCGGGCGTCAGGATCGACCAGCGCATCGACGCGAAACGGTTGACGAAGAACGCCGCGTTCGCGCGCACGATATGATGCTCGGGCTCGAACCAGGCGACGTAGCGCGTCACGTCGTCGCTCTCGGTCACTTCGCGAAAGCGCAGGAACGCGCGCATCTTGTGGATGTCGCGCCGCACCGTCCTCGCAAGGCCCTCCAGCCGGCGGACGAGCGGGTCGGCATGGTCCTCCATCAGCTTGGGGGTCGTCCGCAGCCGCACGAGCGCGGCGTACAGCAGCGCGAACCGCTCGGGATCGCTCGCCAGCGCCGCCGAACGCGCGACGTCGAGGAACAGGCGCGATACCGATCCCGCCGCGCCGGCGGGTGGCGGCGGCGCGGCGGTACGCGGATCGGGCTCGGCCGCGAACAGGTCGACGGGCGCGTCGCCGACCTGCCACACCACCTCGCCCGGCGGCACGCCCTCGGCGGCGAGCGCGCGGGCAGCGTCGCGCCAGCCGTCGAAATCGTCGGGCTCCGCGAGCGTGGCGATCCTCACGCCGCGAACAGTTCCATCTGTTTCGCCACGGGCGCGACGACCGGGCGCAGATCGGCGCGGTCGGCGAGTTGCACCGGCCGCCAGTCGTCGGCGACGATGAACGGCCGCACCTTGGCGACCGAGACGGTCAGCCGACCGACGTCGTCCAGCCGGAGCCGCCGCCAGCGTCGCGCGGCGATCAGCGCATCGACAGCCTTCACCCCCAATCCCGGCACCCGCAGCAGCGCCTCGCGCGGGGCGCGATTGACGTCGACGGGAAAGCGATCGCGGAACTTCAATGCCCAGGCGAGCTTGGGATCGATGTCGAGCGGCAGCATTCCCGTGACCGGATCCGCCGCCGCCGCCACCTCGTTCGGGCGATAGTCGTAGAAGCGCATCAGCCAGTCCGACTGGTACAGCCGGTGCTCGCGCATCAGCGGCGGGCGCTGGAGCGGCAGGACGGCCGACGCGTCGGGGATCGGGCTGAACGCGGAATAGTAGACCCGCCGCAACCCGAACCGGTCGTAGAGGTGCGAGGCCTTGCCGATGATGTCGCCGTCGGTCGCCGCATCCGCGCCGACGATCATCTGCGTCGACTGGCCGGCGGGCGCGAAGCGCGGCGCGGACCGATAGCGTGTGCGCGCCTCCTTCGTGTCGGCGATGGCGGTCTTCAGCTCGCCCATCGCGCCCTCGATCCGGCCGCCGTCCTTCTCGGGCGCGAGCCGCTTCAGTCCGGCGGCGGTCGGCAGCTCGACGTTGATCGACAGACGGTCGGCATGAAGCCCCGCCGCGTGGACCAGCGCGGGATCGGCGTCGGGTATGGTCTTGAGGTGGATGTACCCGCGGAAATGGTGATCCTCGCGAAGCGACCGCGCGACCTCCACCATCTGCTCCATCGTGTAGTCGGACGACCGGATGATCCCCGACGACAGGAACAGCCCCTCGATATAGTTGCGCCGGTAGAAGGACAGGGTGAGATTGACGACCTCCGCCGGCGTGAACCGTGCGCGCCGCACGTTGCTGCTCTTGCGATTGATGCAATAGTGACAGTCGAAGATGCAGCTGTTGGTCAACAGGATCTTGAGCAGCGAGATGCACCGGCCATCGGGAGCATAGGCGTGGCAGATGCCCATGCCCTCCGTCGAGCCCAGCCCCTTGCCGTCACGGCTGTTGCGCTTCGCCGTTCCGGACGACGCGCAGGACGCGTCGTACTTGGCCGCATCGGCGAGGATCGCGAGCTTCTGCCGGACGTCGAGCTGGGCCATGCGTTCGATATACGTTCACGTCCGGCCGGTGCCAAGCAATTCAGGTTTACTCCAGTTCGAGGATCACCTGATCGACCGATAGGCTGTCGCCCATCGCGGCGGACAGCGCCTTGACCGTGCCGGACTTTCCGGCGCGCAGGATGTTCTCCATCTTCATCGCCTCGACGACCGCCAGCGGCTGACCCGCCTCCACGGTGTCACCCGCGCCCACGTCGAGCCGGACGAGCAATCCCGGCATCGGGCACAGCAGGAAGCGCGACAGGTCGGGCGGCACCTTCTCGATCAGGTGGTGCGCGAACGGCGCGACGTGCGCGGGCAGGACGCGGGCGACGTGGCTCGCCCCGCGCGCGGTGAGGCGATAGCCGGTGCGCGTGCGCTTCAGGCGGACGCCAAGCGACCCCGCGTCGGTCTCTACCCGCATCAGCCGGTCGCCCGGCGCGTAGCCGGCGGCGGCGAAGGCCATCGGCTCACCGTCGACCGCGACGCCGTCCGCCGCGATCTGGACCGCGTGGTCGACCCCGGCGATCCGCACCACCCATTGCGCGGGTGCGGGCAGCGGCCGGCCGAGCTGGCCGTCGGTAT
>NZ_CAHJWW010000081.1 GCF_903643035.1 Sphingomonas bacterium
CCCGTGCCGCCAGTAGGAGGACACCTGCAGGATCGCCGGCCCCGACAGGCCGCGATGCGTGAACAGCGCCGCCTCCGGGAACGCCGCCGTGCCGCAGCGCGCCACCACCTGCGCCGACACGCCGGCGAGGTCGCGGAACAGCGCCTCTCCCGCGCCCAGCGTCAGCGGGACCAGCGCGGGGCGCGGCTCGACGACCTTCAGCCCGAAGCGGCGCGCAAGCTCATAGGCGAAGCCGGTCGCGCCCAGCTTGGGTATCGATGGCCCTCCCGTCGCGATCACCAGCGCCGCGCCCGCGTGGCTGGCGCCGTCGACGCCCACGCGGAACCGCCCGTCCGCGTGGTCCACCGCCGTCACCGTCCGGCCGAGCGCCATGTCGACGCGGCCCATCCCGCATTCGCCGAGCAGCATCGCGACGATGTCGCGCGCCGATCGGTCGCAGAACAGCTGCCCCAGCGTCTTCTCGTGCCACCCGATCCCGTGCCGCTCGACGGTCGCGACGAAATCGTCCGGCGTGTAGCGGGCGAGCGCCGAGCGCGCGAAATGCGGGTTGGCGGACACGAACCGGTCGGGCGCGGTGTGGATGTTGGTGAAGTTGCACCGCCCGCCGCCCGAGATCACGATCTTCGCGCCGGGCTCCGCCGCATGGTCGACCACCAGCACGCGCCGGCCGCGCTGGCCCGCCGTGGCGGCGCACATCAGCCCGGCGGCGCCGGCGCCGAGCACGATCGCGTCATAGGTGTCCCCGGTCATCCGCGCGTCACCGCAGCCTGGCGATCGACAGTCCGTCTTCCTTGGCGCGGTCCTTCACCGACTCCTCGCTGCGGGTCAGCGCCTTGGCGATCGCCTTCAGCGACATGCCCTTGCCCGCGAGCAGATGCAGCTTCTGGATCTCGTCCTGCCGCCAGGGCTGTCGGTGGCGTTCGAACTTCTCGGGCATGGCCGTTCCTGTCTGCTTCGTCGTAGGCGCCGGATGGGTCGCGGGCGCCGGATGGGTCGCGGGCGCCGGATGGGGTGGCGGGATCATCCCGCGATGCTCAGCGCCACCGCCTCGGCCACCTTGATCCCGTCGATCGCCGCCGACAATATGCCGCCGGCATAGCCCGCGCCTTCGCCCGCCGGATAGAGCCCGGCGGTGTTGAGGCTCTGGAAGTCCCGGCCGCGCGTGATCCGCACCGGCGAGGAGGTGCGCGTCTCCACCCCGGTCATCATCGCGTCCGGATGGTCGTAGCCGGCGATCTGTCGCCCGAACACGGGCAGCGCCTCGCGGAACGCGTCGATCGCGAACGCGGGCAGGCAGTCGGCAAGGTCGGTCAGGTGGACGCCCGGCGCGTACGACGGCGCCACCGCGCCGAGCCGCGTCGAGGGCCGGCCCGCCAGCAGGTCGCCCACCAGCTGTCCGGGCGCGGCATAGCTCGAACCGCCCGCGACATAGGCCGCGCTTTCCAGGGCGCGCTGCAGCTCGACACCCGCCAGCGGGCCGTCCGGATAGTCGCGGGCCGGGTCGATGCCGACCACCAGTCCGGAATTGGCGTTGAACTCGGCGCGCGAATACTGGCTCATGCCGTTGGTGACGACGCGGCCGACCTCGCTGGTGGCGGCGACCACCTTCCCGCCGGGGCACATGCAGAAGGAATAGACGGTCCGCCCGGCCGCGACGCCGGTGCAGTGGTGCGACAGCGTATAGGCCGCCGCGCCCAGATCGGGGTGGCCCGCGCACGGCCCAAAGCGCGCGCGGTCGATCCACGACTGCGGATGCTCGATCCGCACGCCGATCGAAAACGGCTTGGCCTCGACGTGGACGCCGGCGGCGTGAAGCATCGCGAACGTGTCGCGCGCGCTGTGGCCGGGGGCGAGGATGACGTGCGTCGCGGCCAGCCGCTCGCCGGTCGACAGGTGCAGCGCGTGGAGGCGACCGCCGGCGATCTCGACGTCGTCGACGCGCGCCTGCCAGCGATACTCGCCGCCCAGCGCCACGATCTGCGCGCGCATCGCCTCGACCATCGTCACCAGCCGGAACGTGCCGATATGCGGATGCGCCTCCGTCAGTATCTCGGCGGGAGCGCCCGCTGCGACGAACTCGGTCAGCACCTTGCGGCCGAGGTGGCGCGGGTCCTTGATCTGGCTCCACAGCTTGCCGTCGGAAAAGGTGCCCGCGCCGCCCTCGCCGAACTGGACGTTCGATTCGAGGTTCAGCACGCCGCGCCGCCACAGGCCCCATGTATCCTTCGTCCGCTCGCGCACCGGCTTGCCGCGATCGACCAGGATCGGCCGGAAGCCGGACTGCGCGAGGATCAGCGCCGCGAACAGCCCGCACGGCCCGGCGCCGATCACGACGGGGCGCGGAGCCCCCGGCGGGGTGGTGGACGGGGCGGTGGCGACGGGGCGATAGCCGGTCTCGGGCGTCGGCCGGACGTGCGGGTCGTCCGGGAAGCGGCCAAGCACCGCCGCCTCGTCGGCCAGCGTCACGTCGACCGAATACACCAGCAGGATCGCGGACTTGCGCCGGGCATCGTTGGCGCGGCGGACGACCCGCCATTCGATCAGCGCCGCGGGAACGATATCCAGCCGGCAGACGATCGCGTCCGCCAGCGCATCGGGCGCGTGCCCGAGCGGCAGTCTGAGGTCGGCGATGCGGAGCATTGGACGGTATCTAGGGACTGCGGGCGGTCCGACCAACTCCGCCCACGCGCGGCCTGGACGGAAAAGGGGACGGGAAGGGGATGCGCCTGCGTCCTACATCAGTTTGTCGAGCGTGATCGGCAGATCGCGCACGCGCTTGCCCGTGGCGTTATAGATCGCGTTGGCGACCGCGGCGCCGATGCCGGTGATGCCGATCTCGCCGACGCCGTGCGCGCCCATCGGTGTATGGGGATCGGGGATGTCGGTCCAGATCACGTCGATGTCGGGCACGTCCATGTGCACCGGCACATGATATTCGGCGAGGCTGGGGTTCATCACCCGCCCGTTGCGCTCGTCGAACTGCGTCTCCTCCATCAGCGCCAGGCCGAGGCCCATGATGATGCCGCCGCGGAACTGGCTGGCGGCGGTCTTGGCGTTCAGGATGCGGCCGCAGTCGAACGAGCCCAGCACGCGGCGCACCCGCGGTTCGCCGGTGACGGCGTTCACCGCGACCTCGCAGAAGATCGCGCCGAAGGAGTGCATCGACCAGTGCAGCGTCTCCAGCGGTGGCGCGGCGTCGCCCTCCACGGACACCTCGTCGCGTTGCGCGCGCGACAGGATCGAGGCGTAGCTCTCGAAACGACCGGGCTCGTCGATACAGGCAAGGCCGCCGTCACGCGCCTCCACCTCGCCGGGCTTCAGTCCCGCGAGCGGCGAGTCGTTGCCGGCGAGCTTCAGCAGTTCCTTCACCAGCGCGCCGTGCGCGGCGATCACCGCCGCGCCGATCGAGGCGGTCTGCTGCGACCCGCCGGCCAGCACCAGCCCGGGCTGGCGCGAGTCGCCATAGGCGACCGTCACCCGGTCCATCGGAAGGCCGAGCCGCTCCGCTGCGACCAGCGTCGTCGTGGTCTGCGTGCCCATGCCCATCTCGTGCGCGGCGATCTCGATCGTCGCACGGGCGTCCTTCGTCAGCGTCAGTCTCGCCGCCCCGCCGGGCATCCGGTAATAGGGATAGGTCGCGGTGGCGCAGCCCATGCCGACCAGCCATTCGCCCTCGCGGCGGGTGCCCGGCGTCGCCTGCCGCTCGCTCCATCCGAACCGTTCGGCGCCCTGGCGATACGCCTCGACGATGTTCCGCGACGAAAAGGGCGTGCCCGACGTCGGATCCTTCTCGGGCTCGTTCACCACGCGCAGCGCGATCGGGTCCATGCCGAGCACGACCGCCAGTTCGTCCACCGCGCTTTCCAGCGCGAAGGTGCCGACCGACTCGCCGGGCGCGCGCATGAAGGTGTTGGCGAGCATGTCCATCTCGCCATAATGGACGCTGAGCCTGAAGCTGCCCGCGGCATAGGCCGATCGCGTGGCCACGATGAACGGCTCGGGCATGTTGTTGTGCGCGGTCATCGCCACCGCGCCGGTGTGGACGATCGCGTCGAACGTCCCGTCCGCCCGCGCGCCGATCGCGACGCGCTGCTCCGTCAGCGTCCGCCCTCCGACCAGCCGGTACACGCCTTCGCGGGACAGCACGATCCGCACCGGCCGACCCGCCAGACGCGCCGCCGCCGCCGCTAGGAAATGGTGCCGCCACAGGGTCTTGCCGCCAAAGCCGCCACCCACATAGGGCGACGAGACATGGACCTGCCCTTCCTTCAGGCCGAACACGTGCCCGATCGTCCAGGCGGTATGCGCGACGCCTTGCGAAGCGTCGTGGATCATCAGCTCGTCGCCGTTCCACGCCAGCGTCAGGGCGTGCGGCTCGATCGCATTGTGGTTGTGGCGCGGCGTCGTGTAGGTCGCGTCCACCCTTGCGGACGCCGCGGCCAGCGCCGCCTCCGCATCGCCGATCTCGACCAGCAGCGGCTCGCCCTGGAAGCTCGCGATCTTCAGGGCCGACTTGACCTCGTCGAACGTGGTGGTCGCGGGTTCAGGGTGATAGGTCGCGCGGATCAGCGAGACGGCGTGGTCCGCCTGCTCCTGCGTCTGCGCGAGCACGACCGCGATCGGCTCGCCGTTCCAGTTGATCCGGTCGTCCTGCATGATCGGCAGGTCGTCGCCCGACGCCGCCTTGGGCGCGGACATGAACATCGGCGGCGGCGCGAGCCGGGGCGCGTTGCGATGGGTCATCACCAGCACGACGCCGGGCGCCGCCTCGGCCGCGTCCGTGTCGAGGGTCGCGATGCGGCCCTTCGCGATCGTGCTGTAGGCCAGCGCGGCATAGACCATGCCGTCCATCGGGAACTCGGCCGCGAACCGCGCCGCCCCGCGCACCTTCAGCGGTCCGTCGAGCCGCGAGACGGCCGTGCCGATCAGGCCGTGCTTGTGGCGGATCAGCGGATCGGGAACGCCGCCGGGGATCCAGCTGTCGGGCGCGAGCTCGATCGCCTTGTTCCTAGCCGCCTGCACGGCGCCCTGCACGCGCTTGGCCGTTTCCTGTACGATGCTCATGCGGCTTCTCCCATCAGGTCGGCGAGAACGGGCAGGCCGCTCAACTCGCCCAGCACGGCGACGATCGTGCGCGTC
This sequence comes from Sphingomonas bacterium, assembly GCF_903643035.1. GTDB lineage: Bacteria > Pseudomonadota > Alphaproteobacteria > Sphingomonadales > Sphingomonadaceae > Sphingomonas. The sequence continues at coordinate 5,140 of NZ_CAHJWW010000081.1, forward strand.
GCCAGCGGTATCTTGAACGCGTTGCCCGACAGCGGCGCGGCGTCGGCTAGCTCGGCCCGCGCGGCAGCGCGAAAGGTCTCCCCGGTCGCCGGCGCCCCGCGCAGCACGTCCTCCGCCTTCCACGCGCGCCAGGGCTTGTGCGCCACGCCGCCGAGCGCCAGGCGCACGTCGCGGATCACGCCGTCCTCCACGTCCAGCGCGGCCGCGACCGACACCAGCGCGAAGGCGTAGCTCGCCCGGTCGCGAACCTTGCGATAGGTCGAGCGCGCGGCCATCGGCATGGCGGGCAGCTCGACGCGGACGACCAGCTCGTGCGGTCTCAGGTTCGTGTCGCGGTCCGGGCTGCCGCCGGGCAGGCGGTGGAAGTCCACCAGCGGCAGCGCGCGCTCGCCGTCCGGGCCGGTCAGGTGCACGATCGCGTCGAGCGCCGCCAGCGCCACCGCCATGTCGGACGGATGCGTCGCGACGCAGGCGGGCGAGGCGCCTAGGATCGCATGGATGCGGTTGAACCCGTCGACCGCGTCGCAGCCGGCGCCGGGCTCGCGCTTGTTGCAGCGGGCGGACTCGTTGTCGTAGAAATAACCGCATCGCGTGCGCTGGAGCAGGTTGCCGCCCGTCGTCGCCATGTTGCGGATCTGCGCGGACGCCCCGGCGAGGATCGCGCGCGCCAGCACGGGATAGCGTTCGCGCACGACGCGGTTCTCCGCCACCTGCGTGTTGGTGGCGGCGGCGCCGATGGTCAGGCCGCCCGCGTCTGTGGGTGCGATCGCGTGGGACAGGCCCGTCACGTCGACCAGCGCGTCCGGCCGCTCGATCGTCTCGCGCATCAGGTCGACTAGGTTGGTGCCGCCGCCGAGATACCGCGCATCGGGGTCGGTTCCCGCCAGGCGGACCGCGCCCGCCGCGTCCTCCGCCCGCGTGTAGGTGAACGGGGTCATGCCGCCTTCTCCAGCATCCGGCCATCTCCGTCCGCATAGGTCTCCGTGATCGCGGCGACGATGCCGTTGTAGGCGCCGCACCGGCACAGATTGCCGCTCATCCGCTCGCGCAGCTCGTCGCCGGTAAGCGTCACCCGGTCCGCCGCCAGGTCGGCGGTCACGACGCTGGGGAGCCCCCGCGCGACCTCTCCCGCCATCGCCACCGCCGAGCAGAGCTGGCCGGGCGTGCAATACCCGCACTGGAAGCCGTCATGCTCGATGAACGCGCGCTGGAGCGGGTGGAGCTCGCCCCTGGCGCTTAATCCCTCGACCGTCGTGATCGAGCGGCCCTGGTACTGCACCGCCAGCGCGAGGCACGCGTTGATCCGCTCGCCGTCGACCAGCACGGTGCATGCACCGCACGCACCCTGGTTGCACCCCTTCTTGGAGCCGGTGAGCCCCAGATGCTCGCGCAACAGGTCGAGGAGCGAGGTGCGGATATCGCATTCCGCCTCCACCATCGCATCGTTGATCGTGAAGTTCATGGGGTCATCCTCCGTCGGGCGCCTTTTGCCACCTGGACCACCGCTTCGTCCAGCGCGGACAGGAAGCGCGAGCGGTCAGTCTTCGAAAACGGCGCCGGCCCGCCGAGCTGGTCGCCGCCGGCGCGAAGGTCCGCCATGATCGCGCGCGTCGCGATGGCCGTGCCGATGGAGGCGGTCGTGAACGGCCGGCCGGTCGGCGCGATGACGCTCGCCCCCGCCTTCAGGCACCGGTCGGCGAGCAGGATATCCGCCGTGACGACGATCGCGTCCGCGCCGGACGTCTCCGCGATCCAGTCGTCGGCGGCATCGAACCCGTCTCCCACCACCACGCGGGTGACGAGCGGGTGGTCGGGGACCCGCAGCCGGGAGTTGCTGACGATCCACACGCCCGCGCCGTGGCGGAACGCGACCCGGTACGCCTCGTCCTTCACCGGGCAGGCATCGGCGTCGATCAGGATGCGGGGCATGACGGGCGCAAACAGCGCGGGGAAGCTACTGCTGCCCGCCCTGACGGGGCGCCCGACCATGCGTTGGACGCGCCCCGTACCGCGCGCGGGGCAATCCACCCTGGTTGCCGCCACCGGCACGCGGGCCGCCTCCACGCCCGCCACCGTCACGTCCACCACCTTCACGGGCGGTGCCGCCACCGCCCGGCGCGGGACCGCCCTGCGCCGGCTCGATCCGAAGTTCGCCCTCGGGATCGGCGGTCGACGCGGTCCGCTTGACCGCCGCCAGGAAACGGCCGGCGACGCCGCGCGGTATCTCGAACATCGTCTCGTCGGCGGCGATGCGGATCGCGCCCACCTCGCCCTTGCCGAGATGGCCGCGCCGGCACAGCAGCGGCAGCAGCCAGCGCGGATCGGCGTTGTGCCGACGCCCGATGTTCATCCGGAACCATACCGCGTCCTCGAACCCCTCGCGCGACTGCCCCGGGCCGGCATCGTTGCCGCGTTCGCGACCCGGTGCTCCCCGGCCGGCGGCGGGCGCCTCCAGCAGATCCTCGGCCGCGGGCAGCTTCGCGCGGTGCGCACGCACCAGCATGCCGGCCACCTCCTCCGCCGATCGTTCGGCGAGCAGCGCGGCGCCAAGGTCGCGATCGTCGTCGTCGAGCTCGACCGGCGCGGACAGCACGGCGAGCAGCCGCTGGCGGTCGGCGACGCGGATGTCCTCGGGCGTCGGGACGGCGATCCACTCCACCGCCACGCGCGCGTCGCGCAGCATCGCCTCGGTCCGGCGGCGGCGTGGATAGGGAACGATCAGTGCGGCGATGCCCTTCCTGCCCGCGCGGCCGGTGCGGCCGGAGCGGTGCTGCAACGCCTCCGCGTCGCGCGGCAGCTCGGCATGGATGACGAGCGACAGGTTGGGCAGGTCGATGCCGCGCGCCGCGACGTCGGTCGCGACGCAGACTCGCGCGCGGCGATCGCGCAGCGCCTGGAGCGCGTGGTTGCGCTCGGCCTGGCTGTGCTCGCCCGACAGCGCGACCGCGTCGAAGCCGCGCTCCACCAGCCGCGCGTGCAGCTGGCGCACCGCCTCGCGCGTCGCGCAGAAGACGATCGCGGTGTCCGGCTCGTGAAAGCGCAGCAGGTTGACCGCCGCATGCTCGATGTCCGACGGCGCGACCGCCAGCGCCTGATAGCTGATGTCGCCGTGGCCGCGATCCGTGCCGACCGTCGACACGGTCATCGCATCGCGCTGGTACCGGCGGGCGAGCGCGACGATCGGCTTGGGGATGGTCGCCGAGAACAGCAGCGTGCGTCGCCCGTCCGGCGTCGCGTCCAGCAGCCCTTCCAGGTCCTCGCGAAAGCCCATGTCGAGCATCTCGTCCGCCTCGTCGAGCACCGCGACCTTCAGCGTCGACAGGTCGAGCGCGCCGCGCTCCAGATGGTCGCGCAGCCGGCCGGGCGTGCCGACGACGACATGGGCGCCGTGGCTCAGCAGGCGCCGTTCGCGCGACGGGTCCATCCCGCCGACGCAGCTGACGATCCGCGCGCCGGCCTTCGCGTACAGCCATTGCAGCTCGCGGCTGACCTGCAGCGCCAGTTCGCGCGTCGGCGCGATGACCAGCGCGCCCGGCGCTCCGGGCTGGCCGATCGGGCCGAAGCCGGCGTCCCCCCCGTCTCCCCCGATCCTGGGGAGCAGCTGTTCCGCCATCGCCATCCCGAACGCGACGGTCTTGCCCGATCCCGTCTGCGCGGAGACGATCAGGTCGCGCGTATCCGCGCCTTCCTGAAGCATGGCCGCCTGTACGGCGGTGGGAGCGGCATAGCCGCGTTCGGTCAGCGCCTCCTGGAGAGACTGCGGCAATTGGCTGAAAGGCATCAGTCGATATCGGGGCGCGTGATGGCGGAAGCAAGGCGGACGCGTCACGGCCACCCGGCGCTGGTCATCCGGTCGGCGGCGAGGGCTCCTGCGCGGCGCGATCCTCGTAGAAGCAGCGGACGATGTCCCAGGCCTCCTCGGCGGTCTCGACGAAGGTGAAGATGCCGAGATCGCGCTCGGACACTACGCCTTCCTCCACTAGCGCGTCGAAATCGATGACCCGCTCCCAGAACTCGCGGCCGAACAACAGCACGGGGATCGGCTCGATCTTGCCGGTCTGGATCAGCGTCAGCAGCTCGAACAGCTCGTCGAACGTGCCGAACCCGCCCGGAAACGCCGCCAGCGCGCGCGCATGTAGCAGGAAGTGCATCTTGCGCAGCGCGAAATAGTGGAACTGCATCGACAGCGCGGGCGTGACATAGGGGTTGGGAGCCTGTTCGTGCGGCAGGACGATGTTGAGGCCGATCGATTCGGCGCCGACGTCGCGCGCTCCCCTGTTCGCCGCCTCCATGATCGACGGCCCGCCGCCCGAGCAGACCACGAAATGCCGCTTGCCGTCCGCGTCTCGCGGCAACCGGCTGGTGATCCGGGCGAGTTCGCGCGCGACCTCGTAGTAACGGCTCTTGGCGACCAGCCGCTCGGCGATGCGACGGCTCTTGTCGTCGGTCGCGAGGTCGAGCAGCGCGCGCGCCTTGTCGGGCTCGGGAATGCGCGCCGAGCCATAGAACACGAACGTCGAGGCGATCCTGGCCTCCTCGAGGATCAGCTGGGGCTTGAGCAGCTCCAGCTGGAACCGGATCGGGCGCAAGTCCTCGCGCAACAGGAAATCCATGTCCTGGAAGGCCAGGCGATAGGCGGGGTTCTGCGTCTGCGGCGTCGAGACGCTGGTCTTGGCGGTCTTGGCGTCCTGCGCGGCGCGGCGGAAGACGCGGCTGGGTACTCGGGTATCGGTCATCCGGAGCCTCTAAGGCAGGCGCGGGCCGCTGCCTAGCGGCAGAACGAGGCCCGATCGTCCTCCAGGTGCAGGTGGTTGCGGTGCGCGGTGTTGTAGTCGGGGGACAGCACGGTGCCGAAGCGGCGGCAGGCGGAACGGTGGATCGCGTCGAGGAAGCCGCGCACCTGCGGGTCGGGCGACGACCAGTCGGCGGCGATCGTGATCCGCCGCCCGTCGCGCAGGTCGAAGCCGCCGATATCGACCGCGTTGGCGATCGCATGTCCCGACCGCCGGCTCGCGGCGCGCGCCGAGCCGATCACGTTGCGGCAGGCATAGCTGCCCATCCCCTCCACCCGCGCGAGCTCGCTGCCCAGCAGCTGGTACGCCGCCGGGACGACCGCGTTGCGCACCCAGCCCGCCAGCGCCCGCGCCTCGCCGCAGCGTACCGCCGTCAGATTGGTGACGGGCACGCCGATATCGTCCAGCCGCACGGTGCCGATCAGGGCGCAGCCATCGCCACGGTCGCGATCGGGCAGAGGCGTGAAGCGCACCCCCATGCGCGCGAGGTCCGCATGGCAGGCCCGCGTCTCGCCCGCCGGCGGGCCGGCGACCGGTCGG
>NZ_CAHJWW010000082.1 GCF_903643035.1 Sphingomonas bacterium
GAGCGTGCTGCCGACGGAGGCGACGACGACGGCGGCGATCCCCGCCCATTGCCGCCCGCCCAGCGTCTCGCCCAGCACCGCCAGCCCCGCGAGTGCGCCCACCGCCGGCTCCAGGCTCAGCACCACGCCGAAGACGGGCGCGGGCAGCCGCTTCAGCGCGATCATCTCCAGCGAATAGGGCAGCACCCCGCACAGCAGCGCCACGCCCACGCCGGTCGCCAGCACGTCCGGCCGCAGCAGTACGACGCCCGCCGCCGCCACCCCCGCCGGAACCGCCACCAGGCTCGCGACGCACAGCCCCAGGCAGACGATCCGGTGGCTGGGCACCAGCGCGGAGGCGCGCTTGCCGGTGACGATGTAGAGGCCCCAGAACAACCCGGCGGACAGGCCGAAGCCGACACCCGCCGGATCGAGCGGGGCAAGACCGGCGCGCGGCGCGACCAGCAGCGCGATCCCGCCCCCCGCCAGCGCGATCCAGGCGAGGTCCAGTCGCCGTCGCGAGTGGATCAGCGCGACCCCCAGCGGCCCCAGGAACTCGATGGCGATGGCGATGCCGAGCGGCAACCGCCGCACGCAGGCGTAGAAGCTGAGGTTCATGCACGCCAGCACCACGCCATAGGCGGCGACCGCGCCCGCCTGATCGCGCGTCAGCCGCCACCGCCACGGCCGCTGCGCCGCGACGAGCAGCAGCGCCGCCAGCCCGACCCGCAGCGCCGTCATCCCCGCCGCGCCCGCGACCGGGAACAGCGTCTTGGCCCATGAGGTGCCGATGCACAGCGACACCATCGAGGCGACCAGCGGCGCGACCGGCGCGAGCGGCGCGAGGCCCGCGAGGCGGGAAGGCGCGGCGCGGGAGGGAAGGGGGTCCGTCACCGCCCGGGTCCTAGCGGCGAGGGCGGCGGGCGCCAGCGTTCGTTCGTCGATGCCCTATCCTCCAACCTCTCCTTCGGTTCGCCCCGGGCCTCGACGGACCCGGCATAGACTGAGATCGGACCCTGGCCTCGCGTCCCAAACCCGCGCTCGCACGTTCAGCCCGCACGCGACCCTCGAAGGGACAAGGCCTGTGGACAACGTTGACGACGATAGGGCGCTCGACCGCCGCCGCCTGCTCAAGCTCGGCACCGCCACCGCCGCCGGGCTGATCCTCGCCCCCGGTGCCGCTGGCGCGCAGCGCGTGCCGCCGACGCCCGGCATCCCGCCCAGCCCCGGCATCCCGCCCAGCCCCAGGATCCCGCCCAGCACGGTCGACACCGGCCATGTGGAGGGCGGGAAGGTCCGCTTTCCCGCCTGGCGCGCGCCCGCCGACACGCCGTCCGCACCGCCGCCCTCGCCGCTGCCGCCCGAGCAACGGGTGGGCTTCGCGATCGTCGGCCTGGGCCGGCTGTCGCTGGAGCAGATCCTGCCCGCCTTCGCCCAGTCGATGAAGGCAAGCCCGGTGGCGCTCGTCTCGGGCACTCCCGACAAGCTGCGCGCGGTGGCGGCGCAATACGGCATCCCGCCCGATCGCTGCTACGACTATGCCGCGTTCGAGCGGCTGCGCGACGTGGCCGAGGTGAAGGCGGTGTATGTCGTCACGCCCAACGGCCTCCACCGCGAGTATGTCGAGCGCGCCGCGAAGATCGGGAAGCATGTCTTGTGCGAGAAGCCGATGGCGACATCCTCCGCCGAGGCGCGGGCGATGGTCGCGGCCTGCGCGCACGCGAACGTCAGGCTGATGATCGCCTATCGCATCCAGTTCGAGCCGTACAACATGCGCCTCATGGAGTGGACGCGCACCCGGAAATACGGTCGCCTCGTCGGCATGAGCGCGATCAACGTCCAGACGGTCGCGCCCGACGGCGCGCAGCAGTGGCGGCACAAGAAGGCGCTGGCCGGCGGCGGGTCGCTGTTCGACATCGGCCTCTACTGCATCAACACCGCGCGCTTCCTGACCGGCGAGGAGCCGGTGCAGCTATGGGCGACCCGTTACAGCCCGACGGCCGATCCGCGCTATGCCGAGGTGGAGGAGACCAACGCCTTCACCCTGCGTTTCCCGTCGGACGCGCTGGTCCAGTGCTTCTGCTCCTATGGCGCGCGCGACGACAAGAACCAGCGGTTGAACTTCGAGACCGCGGCGGTGGAGATGCCCAACGCCTACCAATATCGCGGCCAGCGGATGACGGTGATCGGCCGCGAGGGCGACGCGACCAGCCTGGACGAGCTGGTGCTGGAGCCGCGCAACCAGTTCGCCGCCGAGATCGACCACCTCGCCACCTGCATCCTGGAGGACCGCCGCCCGCGCACGCCGGGCGAGGAGGGGGTGCAGGACCACCTGATCATGGAGGCGGTGTACGAGAGCGAGCGGACGGGCCGGACGGTTGCGCTGCCGCGCCACGAGGGCCTGGACGCGTTCCGCGGCCCGCCCGTGCAGGAGGCCTGAGGTGGGCGGGATCGCCGGATACCTGTTCGCCGCGCTCGCCGGGATGCTCAACACGATGCAGAGCGGCACCAACTCGACGCTGGGCAAGTCGGTGCCGCCGGGCTGGTCGGTCGCAATCGTCGGTTGCGCGACGATGCTGACCGGTCTGGTCTTTGCCGCCGTCACCCGCTCGCCCTTCCCGCGCGCGGGAGCACTGGTGCCGTGGTGGGGATGGGTCGGCGGCTGTCTGGGCGCGGTGTTCGTCCTGTCGACGCTGCTGGTGGCCAAGCAGCTGGGCGCGGGCGCGTTCCTCGCCACCACGGTGACGGCGGGCGTCATCACCAGCCTGGCGATGGACCATTGGGGGCTGCTGGGGTTTCAGCAGCACACGGCCAGCCTGCCGCGCCTGGCGGGCGGGGCTCTGATGATCGGCGGGCTGGCGCTGATCGCGCGGTTCTGAGCGGGGCGGCGACGCCCCGCTCAGGCTTCACGCCACCCCAGCGCCGCCCGTTACCCCGTACACCTCGCCGTTGATGAAGCTGCCCTCCTGGCTCGCGAGCAGCACATAGACCGGCGCGATCTCCACCGGCTGCCCGGGGCGGCCGTACTGGCTCTCGCTGCCGAACTTCATCACCGCCTCCGGCGGCTGCCCGCCCGAGGCCTGGAGCGCGGTCCAGAACGGGCCGGGCGCGACGACGTTGGCGCGGATGCCCTTCTCGAGCAGCTGCTTGGCCAGCGCCTTGGTATAGGCGACGATACCCGCCTTGGTGGTGGCGTAGTCGAGCAGGATCGCGCTCGGCTCGTACGCCTGGATCGAGGCGGTGGTGATGACGCTCGCACCCGCCGGCAGATGCGGCACCGCCGCCTGCGCGATCCAGTGCATCGCGTAGAGGTTCGTCTTCATCGTCAGGTCGAAATCCTCCAACGTGACCTTCGAGATGTCCGGCCGGTTCTGCTGGCGTCCCGCATTGATGACGAGGATGTCGAGCCCGCCCAGCTTCTCCACCGCCTGGTGGACGAGGATGCGGCACCACGTCTCGTCGGTGACGTCGCCGGGCAGGTCGACCGCGCGGCGCCCCTCCGCCTCGATCAGCGCGAGCACCTCCGCCGCGTCGGACCGCTCCGACGGAAGATACGAGATGGCGACGTCCGCGCCTTCGCGGGCGAAGGCGATCGCGGCGGCGCGGCCGATCCCGCTGTCGCCGCCGGTGATGAGCGCGCGGCGACCGGCCAGCCGGCCGGAGCCGACATAGCTCGTCTCGCCATGGTCGGGCCTGGGATCCATGTCGGCCGCGCTGCCGGGCGCCGGCTGCGGCTGGCGGGCGAAGGGCGGGCGCGGGTACTGGTGGCGCGGGTCCTGCATGGGCGGTCGGTCGGTCATGGTTTGTCCTCGAAAAGGTCGAGGCGATAGTGGACGAGCGACGCGCAAGGTTCCCTGCCGGCCGGGATTACGCTCAGCTGCGCCTGATCCGCGCGCGCGCCAGCCGGCGGTCCTCCAGCGAGTAATACAACCAGATCTCGCCGTCGCGGCTCGTCACCGACGCGGCGAAGGCGATATCGCTCGCCGTCCGGTCGGGCGCGGGCGGCGGGGTGACGAGCGGCTGGATGCAGCGGTCGACGACCCGCATCAGTTCGCGGTCGAACGCCACCCAGCCGATCCGCCAGCGCGCGTCGTGCGTCGCGCCGTTGTAGAACATCACCGGCATGGCGGGATCGTCCAGCAGCATCGGACCGGTGGACAGGTGCCAGTTGTCCCACCCGTCCTCGCGCGGCATGAAGGGCGTCGGCTGCTCGTCCCACGGCCCGTCCACCCTCGGGCCGATGGCGAGACCGATCCGGCTCGCCTCTTCGGCCGCATATTCGTAGAACAGGCTCCAGCGCCCGTCCTTCTCGCGGTCGACGGTCGCCTCCTTGGTGTTGCCGAGCGACTTGGTGGAGGCAAGCGCCACGCCGGTCTTGGTCAGCGCGTCAACGCCCGGCCCGCTGGCATAGAACATCTCGCCATGCGCCATGTCGGCCTGGACGCCGGTATAGTAGACGACGTAGCTGCCGTCCTCCATCTTGACGACCGTGGGATCCTCGACCCCGCCCGAATCCTGGTCGTCGCCCGTGCCGGGCACGATGGACGGCTGGTCGAGCATGGCGAAGTTCACGCCATCGGTGCTCCATCCGGCCCAGATGATGCCGGTGTCGGTCATCGGCTCGCCGGGCCGCGTGACCGCGCGCACCATGATGCCGGTGCGCCCGTCGGGCTCGAGCCAGACATAGGGGCTCATCAGGTCGCGGGCCATCAGCACCGGCGGACCCGTCAGGACGATGTTCTGGATCTCCTGCACGTTGAAATCGACCAGCATGGCCGACGGCCCGACCACCCCCTTGCGGTCGCCGGTGGGATCGGGCGCGGACGCCGGGATCGCAGTGGTTGTCGCGCGCGGACCGACCTCGCCGGTCACGCGCCGATCGCCTGCATCAGCGAAAGGCCGCCGTCGATCACGATCCGCGCGCCGGTGATGTAGCTCGCCTTGTCGGACGCGAGGAACACCGCGAGGTCGCCTACTTCCTCCGGCTGGCCGGCGCGATCCATCGGGATGTTCTGCGTCAGCGTCTTGCGATACACGGGATCGCTGCTTGCGCGCTCGTTCATCGGCGTCAGGATCATGCCCGGCTCGATCGCATTGACGCGGATGCCATTGGGCGCCTCCTCGATCGCCAGCGTCTCGATCAGATTGGTCAGGCCGCCCTTGGCCGCGCAATAGTCGGCGCCGCCCGACCGAACCGCATAGGCGTGGATCGACGAGATATGGATGATCGACCCCGGCTTGCCCGCCGGCCGGTCGCGCACGAAGCGTCGCGACATCAGGAACGCGCCGGTCAGGTCGGTGTCGAGCATCCGCTCCCATTGCGTCATCGACATCTGGCGCACGGTAACGCCGGCCATGTTTATGCCGGCCGAGTTCACCAGCACCGTCGCGAGGCCGTACGCCTGCTCGGCCGCGGCGAACGCCGCCTCCGCCGATGCCTCGTCGCCGACGTTGCACTGCACCGCGATCGCATCGCCACCTGCCGCCTTCACCTTGGCCACGGTATCGCTGCCGTCGTTGCGGGCATCGTGGAACAGCACGACGACATTGTCGCCCTGCGCCCCGAACGCGATTGCGCAGGCGGCGCCTATCCCGCTCTCCGCGCCGCTTACCACGACGCATCTCCGGTCGGTCATGTCGTCACTTCCTTGTCGTGCCGTGGGGTCATCGGCGGCGTTCGCCGCGACCGCCAGTGTCGAATGCGTCATCTACGCCGTGCGGAGCGGGGAGGTTCCGCCGACAGGGCGGCCGGTTCGTCACCCCGGAACAGGTCCGGGATGACGACGGAAGTTCGTCGCTGTCCTACAATGTACCAGACAGGTTACTCCCGGTCTTCCGACAGGAGCACGGCCATGGACATCGATCATCTCGTCGACATCGTGATCGCCCGCGAGGGCGGCTATGTCGACCATCCCGCCGACCGGGGCGGGCCGACCTGCTGGGGGATCACGCAGGAGGTGGCGCGGGCGGACGGCTACTTCGGCGCTATGCGCTCGCTGCCCCGCGAGCGGGCGGCGGCGATCTACGCGCGATCCTACTGGACCGCGCCGGGGCTGGACCGGATGGCGGGCCTGGCGCCTGCGCTGGCGGCGGAGCTGTTCGATGCCGGCGTCAACATGGGGACGGGGACCGCGATCGGCTTTGCCCAGCGCGCGCTCAACGCCTTGAACCGGGGCGCCAGCGACTATCCCGATGGGCCGGTCGACGGGAAGCTCGGCACACGGACGCTCGCGGCGCTGGCGGCGTTCCTGAAACGGCGCTCGCCGGGTGGAGAGGCGGTGCTGGTAAAGGCGGTGCAGGCGCTGCGCGGTGCACGCTACGTCCAGCTTGCCGAAGAGCGACCGGCGGACGAGGCGTTCCTCTATGGCTGGCTGGCCAACCGGACGGGATGACGCGCACCGCGCCGTTCCTGTGTTTCCTGTCGTCATGGCGTTCCCCTTGCGCTCGATTGCGGGCCGGGCGGGCGGCTCCCATATGGCCGACATGAGCGAGAACAAGCCGGTGTGGCACGGCACCACCATCCTGTCCGTGCGCCGCGGCGGCCGCGTGGTCATCGCCGGCGACGGGCAGGTGACGCAGGGGCAGACGGTGATGAAGCCCAACGCTCGCAAGGTGCGTCGGCTGGGCGGCAAGGGCTCCGAGAACGGCAAGGTCATCGCCGGCTTCGCGGGCGCCACCGCCGATGCCTTCACGCTGTTCGAGCGGCTGGAGGCGAAGCTGGAGCGGCATCAGGGCCAGCTGCTGCGCGCCTGCGTCGAGCTTGCGAAGGACTGGCGCACCGACAAGTTCCTGCGCAACCTGGAGGCGATGCTGATCGTCGCCGACACGGACGTGACGCTGGTCGTGACGGGAAACGGCGACGTGCTGGAGCCTGAAGGTGGAATCGCTGCGATCGGTTCGGGCGGCAACTTCGCGCTCGCCGCCGCCCGCGCGCTGGTGGAATATGAGGCCGACGCCGAGACCGTATGTCGCAAGGCGATGGGCATCGCCGCGGAGCTGTGCGTTTACACCAACGATCGGCTGACCGTGGAGAGCCTGGAGGCCTCCTAGCTCCCCTCCCGCGCGCCTTCCCACCCCCAACCCCTCCCGCGAACGGGAGGGAGCGAGAACGAAATGAAAGACTCCCTCACCCCCAAGCAGATCGTCGCCGCGCTGGACGCGCACATCATCGGCCAGGCGGAAGCCAAGCGCGCGGTCGCGGTCGCGCTGCGCAGCCGCTGGCGGCGCCAGCAGCTCAGCCCCGAGCTACGCGACGAGGTCAGCCCCAAGAACATCCTGATGATCGGGCCGACCGGCTGCGGCAAGACCGAGATCAGCCGCAGGCTGGCGAAGCTCGCCGACGCGCCGTTCGTGAAGGTGGAGGCGACCAAGTTCACCGAGGTCGGCTATGTCGGCCGCGACGTGGAGCAGATCGCCCGCGACCTGGTCGAGGAGTCGATCCGGCTCGAAAAGGATCGCCGCCGCGTGGCGGTGAAGGAAAAGGCCGAAGAGGCGGCGATGAAGCGGCTGCTCGACGCGCTGACCGGCAAGGACAGCAGCCAGGCGACTCGCGAGAGTTTCCGCCAGCGGTTCCGCGAGGGCCATCTCGACACTGCCGAGATCGAGGTCGAGCTGGAGGCTGCGGCGCAGATGCCATTCGAGATGCCGGGCGGCGGCGGCCAGGTCGGCATGATCAACCTGGGCGACATGATGGGCAAGGCGTTCGGTGGCGGTGGCCAGCCGCTCAAGCGCCGCCGCCTCCTCGTGCCCGCCGCCTGGACCAAGCTGGTCGAGGAGGAGGCGGACAAGCGGCTCGATCAGGATGAGGTCAGCCGCGTGGCGCTGGCGGACGCGGAGGAGAACGGCATCGTCTTCCTCGACGAGATCGACAAGATCGCGGTCAGCGACGGACGCGGCGGCGCATCGGTCAGCCGCGAGGGCGTGCAGCGCGACTTGCTCCCGCTGATTGAGGGCACCACCGTCTCGACCAAATATGGGCCGATGAAGACCGACCATGTGCTGTTCATCGCATCGGGCGCGTTCCACGTCGCCAAGCCGAGCGACCTGCTGCCCGAGTTGCAGGGACGCCTGCCGATCCGCGTCGAGCTGAAGGCGCTGACCGAAGCGGATTTCGTTGCGATCCTGTCCGATACCAAGGCCAGCCTGCCGCAGCAGTACCGCGCCCTGCTGGCGACCGAGGGCCTGGAGGTCGCCTTCACCGACGACGGCATCCACGCGCTCGCGCGCATCGCCGCGGAGGTGAACGCCGAGATCGAGAACATCGGCGCGCGCCGGCTGCAGACGGTGATGGAGAAGCTGCTGGAGGAGGTGAGCTTCGAGGCGGAGGATCGCTACGGCAGCGTCGTGACGGTCGATGCCGCCTATGTCGATCGGCAGTTGGCCGGCGTCGCCCGCGACACGGACCTTAGCCGCTACGTATTGTAGCGGTCCAGGTCTAGGTCCGGATCACGGGCGGCTGTACGGCGTGAACGATCCCAGCGCGCAACTGCCGGTGGGTACGTTGGTGCCGGTCTGGAACGTCTGCCCGATATCGCCGCGACACAACCGGCCCCCGTGGGAGATCGTCACCAGATAGTCGCCCCGGTCCAGGCCCTCGCATCCGCCGCCGGTGTCGTTGACGTACACAAGCCTGTTGCTCACGATGTAGACGATCTTCGCGCCATAGGGTTCGCTGTGGACCGTGGGATACTGGGGAATGCAGTCGGTCTGCGGCCCCGGCGACAGGCCGGCGAGACGGGCGTCGAGCTTCTGCTGCGTCGTCGCGGCCGCCGCCTGGTCGCGGGCACGCTCGGCCGGCGTGACGGTGCATCCGCCGGCAAGGGCGCAGCCCGCCAGCAGCGCGAGAGTGACGGTCGTCGGTCGCATCGCGTCGTTCCTTGTTACGGTAGTGCGCGGTCAACGCGCCTAGCCGCGAAAGGAATCTTTCGCCGCCCGTCGCTGCGCCAGTTGTTCCGCCGACCGGGCACGCAGAAACGGGTTCGTCGCGCGCTCGAGCGCCATCGTGGTCGGCACCGTCGGCTCGCCCAGCGCCCGCAACCGGTCGACGTCGTTCATCCGCGAATGGATGGCGGCGTTGTCCGGCTCCGCGGTCAGCGCGTAGCGTCCGTTGGCCTGGGTATATTCGTGGCCGCAGTAGATCACCGTGTCGTCGTCCATCTCCGCGAAGCGGGCGAGCGAGGCGAACATGTCCGCTGCCGTGCCCTCGAACAACCGGCCGCAGCCCATCGCGAACAGCGTGTCGCCGGTGAAGACGATCCGGTCGTCGGGGAAATGGATGGAGACGTGGCCGGCGGTATGACCCGGCGTTGCGATCACCCGCGCGCAATGGCCGCCGAGCCGAAGCATGTCGCCGTCCGACACGGTGGCATCCAGCCCGTCGATCCTGGCGGCTTCCGCAACAGGACCGGTGATCGGCGCGCCCGTCGCGGCCCGTACCGCGGCGTTGCCGCCGGTATGGTCGGCATGCCAGTGCGTGTTCCAGATCTGCGCTATTTGCCAGCCACGCGCCGCGGCGGCATCGAGGACAGGCCGCGCGTCACCCGGATCGATCGCCACGGTCTCATCCGATTGGGGATCGTGGACCAGCCAGACGTAATTGTCCGACAGGACCGGCACGCGGGCGACGTCGAGCACGGCCATCTTACCAGCTTCCGACATTGGGCATCGACACCCAGGGCTCGGCGGGTTCGAGCGAGCCATCCTGCAGCAGCTCGACCGAAATGCCGTCGGGGGTCCTGACGAACGCCATGCGCCCGTCGCGCGGCGGCCGGTTGATCGTGACGCCGCCGTCCATCAGCCGCCGGCAGGTGTCGTGGATATTCTCCACACGGTAGGCGAGATGGCCGAAGTTGCGGCCGGCGCCATACTCCTCCGGGTCCCAGTTGTGGGTCAGTTCCACCTCCGCGTTCGCCCGCTCGCCCGGCGCGTTCATGTCCTCGGGCGTAGCGAGGAAGATCAGCGTGAACCGCCCCTGCTCGTTCTCCATCCGTCGGACTTCCTTCAGGCCGAGCAGGTTGAAGAAGCGGATCGTCGCGTCGGGATCGGCAACGCGGATCATGGTGTGCAGGTAATGCATGGCTGGACTCCGTTGGCGCCCTCAACGTCCCTCGCGGCGCTTGGTGCCGGCGGGCGCGGCGGGGACCGGTGCTTCGAACTGCGCGAGCGCCTGCGCGGCGCTGGCGGCGGCCGGGCTGAGCGGCTGGACCTTCATCGCCTGCCGCCATCCGGCCTGCGCCTCTGTCGCATCGCCGCGAGCAGCGGCGACGTTGCCGCGTTCCAGCTCGACCGAGGCATCGTCGGGAGCGCGGCGCAACGCCTCGATGATGTCGCCCTGCGCACGCGTCAGATCGCCGGTGCGCCGCGCAAGCGTCGCGGAGAGGAGCCAGGCGAGCGGATCGTCCTTCGCCGTCGCCAGCGCCGCGTCGATGTCCCCGCGCGCGCGCGCCGGATCGCCCGCCGCCACGAGCGACC
>NZ_CAHJWW010000083.1 GCF_903643035.1 Sphingomonas bacterium
GCTGGGCGTGGCCGCGTGTTCCGCACGATCACGCTGCCGCTCGCCGCGCCGGGCGTGCTGGCGGGCGTCGTCCTGGGGTTCGCGCGCGGGCTGGGAGAGTTCGGAGCGACGATCACCTTCGTCGCCGACGTCCCCGGACAGACCGAGACGCTGCCCCTCGCCATCTACGCCGCGCTCCAGCGGCCGGGCGGCGATGCGACCGCGTGGCGGCTGGCCGCGATCTCGGTCGCGATCAGCCTCGTCGCGCTGGTCGCGTCGGAGGCGCTGGTGCGGCGGGTGGGGCGGGGCACGCATGTGCTCTGATCGCCGCGCGGACCTTGAAGGCGCCGACCTCAAGGGCGCAGGTCCCGCGGCCGACGCCCTCGCAGCCTTCGACATCGACGTGACGGTGCGGCGCGGCGACCGCGTGCTGGGCGCGGTCGTCCGGAGCCTGGCGGGGGCAACGGTGCTGTTCGGCTCCTCGGGCGCGGGCAAGACCAGCGTCCTGATGATGGTCGCCGGGCTGCTCAGGCCAGATCGCGGCCATGTCCGCGTCGGAGGCCGGACGCTGTTCGACGACGCGGCCCGGGCCGACCTGCGTCCCGAGCGCCGCCGCGCCGGTGTCGTGTTCCAGGACGCCAGACTGTTCCCGCACCTGACCGTGCGTGCGAACCTTCGCTACGGCGCGGCACGCGGAGCGGATGCGGATGGGGCGCTGGGCCGGGTGGCACGGCTGCTCGACATCGCCGGCCTGCTCGATCGCTGGCCGCGCGCGCTCTCGGGTGGCGAGGCGCGGCGTGTGGCGATCGGCCGCGCGCTGCTGAGCGACCCCGCCTTCCTGCTGCTCGACGAGCCGACCGCGAGCCTGGACGAGGTCCGGCGGGAGGACGTGCTGCGCGCGATCGAGCGGGTGAGGGACGAGGCCCGGCTGCCGATCCTGATGGTGACGCATGACCTGGGCGAGGCGGAACGGATCGGGATGGTGGTGCGGATGTGAGGAGCCTGTCTGGTCACCGGAACCTCGCGGGGTCCGCCGATCCTCGACAGCGAAAAATGGACGGACTAGTCAGGACGAAGCGCGGACCCGCGCGCGCCGGTGGCCAAGGTCTGGCGGCGTTCGTCATGTCGGAGATGATCATGAAGCTGATACTGGCATCCATCCTTGTCGCATCGCTATCCCCGGTCGCGGCGCAGCAGCTTCCAGCGCAGCAGCCTCCGGTTCAGGGCGGCCCCGTCACCTATGGCCCGGGACATAAGTTGTGCAGCGACTGGTCGGCGGCGGAAACCAAGGCGGACCCGTCGGAATATGCCGGCAACCGTTTCTTCGTGGCCGGCGTCATGTCGGCCTATAACATCTACGTGTCGCCGCCCGGCTTTGACATCGGCCGTGGCCTGACGCCCGACGACATGAAGGGCTTCATGCACGCTCAGTGCGCGGCCCATCCGACCGAGACGATCGCGGCCGCCGCGACCGCGTTCGTCGCGATGATGAAGACGCGGCAAGGCAAATAGCCGCCGCGAGAGGACGGCGCCACCAAGTCGGGTCAGGTCGGGTCGATCGGGCCGGGCCGGTCGCTTGATGGCAAGCAATGCGTCGCGGCCGGAAGCGACCGCCTGTCGCAGGGCCGATCCTGCGCCTGTCCCGGCCCACCACAACCGTACCCGGGCTCTCGCCAGCGTAACGATTTTTCAGCGATTACAGAAGGTAACGATTTGCGATTTGCCCGTAATTGCCGGCAACCAAGCCCGAGGACGGTCGGTTAGCGCATTTCCTCCATGGAAAGGTCCGACCCATGTTCATGCGCGTCGACAAGCTGCAAGCCGAACTCCCCGCTCCCAAGGCGAAGAACCCGAACGCCGCCGCCGCGTTGCAGGAGTTGCTGGGCGGCAAATACGGTGAGATGTCCACGCTGGGCAACTACATGTTCCAGAGCTTCAACTTTCGTTCCAAGAGCAAGCTCAGGCCCTTCTACAGCCTGGTCGCGTCGATTACCGCGGAAGAGCTGGGCCATGTCGAACTCGTCTCCAACGGCGTGGCGATGCTCGCCAACGGGCCGGACGGTGACGACACCGGCGACGGCGGCGACATCTCGGGCGCACCGTTCGAGGACATGACGAACATCCGCCTCGCGGCCTCGTTCCTGTCGAACGGCGGCGGCGTGACGCCGGCGGACAGCAACGGTGCGTCTTGGAACAAGGACTTCATCACCACGACCGGCAACGTCATCACCGACCTGCTGCATAATTTTCACCTGGAGTGCGGTGCGCGGCTGCACAAGCTGCGCGTGTACGAGACGCTGAGCGATCCTACCGGGCGCGAGGTGTGCGGCTATCTGCTGGTACGCGGATCGGTGCACGCGCATTCCTATGCGCTCGCGATCCAGAAGCTGACCGGCGTCGACCTCAAGAAGATGCTGCCGACGCCGAACATCGAGCTGAGCAAGATTCCCGAGTGCCAGAAGTACCTGGACGAAGGTTCGCATCGCCGGCTCTACACGTTCAGCCCGGACGACTATAAGGAGATGGCCGGCATCTGGAGCAACGACGAGGTCGCGTTGCCCGGTGATCCTCCCGGCAATCTGGAAGTCGTTGATGGCATGCCCGACGGTGGCAAGATCCACCAGCTGGCGGGACAGCCCAACGTGTTCACGCCGGACTATGCGCCGGAAGAGATGTACGAGATCGCGACCAAGCTGACCAAGAAGATATGAGGACGGAGCGAAAGCGCCGTTTTGGTTGCGGCGGTCCGATCCGAGACTGGATCGCCTCACCATGACCGCGATGACGATCGCCGTTGCGAGCGCAGCGAAACGATCCGGACTTGAGTGATTTGTGCTTGAGCAGTCCGGCCACGCCATAGACCGGAAGAGTCTGTGCCGTTGCCGGTGGTCGACACGGCAGGTGTCGGGATGGCTTTCGCCATCCCGAACACGTCATCGCTTAGAGAACTGGAAGCTGCGACGCGCCTTGGCGCGGCCGTACTTCTTGCGCTCCACGATGCGGCTGTCGCGAGTCAGGAAGCCGGCCGCCTTGACGGGCGCGCGCAGGACCGGCTCGTATCGGGTGATCGCCTGGCTGATGCCATGCTTCACCGCGCCCGCCTGGCCCGACAGGCCCCCGCCCTTAACGGTGCAGACGACGTCGTACTGGCCCTCGCGTTCAGTGATGCCGAACACCTGGTTGATGACGAGGCGCAGCGTCGGGCGCGCGAAATAAACTTGGCTGTCGCGGCCGTTGATCGTGATCTTGCCGCTGCCGGGCTTCAGCCACACGCGCGCGACCGCGTTCTTGCGGCGGCCGGTGGCATAGGCGCGGCCCTGCTTGTCGATCTCCTGCTCGCGCAGCGGGGCGCGCATCACGGGAGCCTCAATCTGGCCCTCCATATACGCCTCGGCGGAGGCATCGGACCGGGCGACCACGGCCTCGCGCTGCTGGTTCAGCGCGGCGCCGATGTCGGCCAGCGACTGGCGGGAGTCGGAGGACTGGCGATCGTCGGACATGTCAGCCCACCTTGTTCTTGCGGTTCATGCCCGCGATGTCGAGGACCTGCGGGGTCTGCGCCGCATGGTCGTGTTCGGTGCCCTTGAAGATGCGCAGGTTGCGCATCTGCTGCCGGCCAAGCGGCCCACGCGGGATCATCCGTTCCACGGCCTTCTCCAGCACGCGCTCGGGGAAGCGGCCGTCGAGCACCTTGGCCGCGGTCACGCCCTTGATGCCGCCGGCATAGCCGGTGTGCTTGTAGTAGACCTTCTTCTCCGCCTTGTTCGACGTGAAGCGGATCTTGTCCGCGTTGATCACGACGACATTGTCGCCGCAGTCGACATGCGGCGTGAAGCTGGTCTTGTGCTTACCGCGCAGGACGTTGGCGATGATCGATGCGGCACGACCGACCACCAGGCCGTCGGCATCGACGATGTGCCATTTCTTGTCCACCTCGTGCGGCTTGACCGACTTGGTGGCTTTCATAAGCGCCTTCATGGGCGGAAAACCTTGTTCTGGAACCGGAACCGCCTCCGACCGGAGGCGGTGCAAGGCGGCCGAATGCTGGACAACGTCGCAAAAGTCAAGCAGAGCGGGCTTTCCCGGACGGGTATCCAGATACCGGAGCAAGTACCGGGACAGCAATCCGGCCGGCTCAGGCGGTGCGGCGTCCGATCGCATGGGCGGCGGCGACGGCGGCGATCACCAGCAGGGCGGCGTTGGCCTGATGCGCGACCGCGATCGGGATCGCGACGCCCGACATCAGCGTCGAGACGCCAAGCGCGATCTGCAGGGACACCAGCAGCACGACCGCGCGCGCCGGCCCGGCGGCGCCGATCCGGAACGCGCGGAACGCCAGCCAGCCCAGAGCGCCCGCCACCGCGAACGCCAGCCAGCGATGGATGAACTGAACCACGATCGGGTTGTCCATGCCGTTGATCCAGGCCGGCGTCGTCATCGGGACGTCCTGTGGGAACAGCCTGTCGCTCATAAGCGGCCAGCTCGAGAAGGCATAGCCGGCGCGCAGCCCGGCGGTGAACGCGCCGTACATCAGCTGGACGAACAGCAGGACGACGACACCGGCGGCGCCCCATCGCAGACGGGCGGGCGCAGAGACCGGCCCGCGGGACAGCGAGGCGAGATCGAGCGCCGTCCAAATCGTGCCCGCAAGCGTGAACATCGCGAGCAGCAGGTGGGTCGCGAGCCGCAGGTGGCTGACTTCGGTGCGCTCCTGCAGCCCCGAGGACACCATCCACCAGCCGGCGGCGGCCTGCAACGCCAGCAGCGCGACGAGGGTGCAGAGCCGCGCGCCATAGCCGACGGGGATACGCCGCCGCACCGCGAACCAGATCAGCGGCACGATCATGGCGGTCACGACCACCCGCGCCATCAACCGGTGCAGATACTCCCAGAAGAAGATCGACTTGAACCCGGCGAGCGTCATGCCGGCGTTCAGCTCGGCATATTGCGGGATGCGACGGTAGTTGGAGAACTCCGCCTGCCACTGGGCGTCGGTGATCGGCGGGATCGCACCGGTCAGCGGCTGCCACGTCGTCATGGACAGGCCCGATTCGGTCAGCCGGGTGATCCCGCCCACCACGACCATCGCCACGATCAGCGCGGCGACGATGTAGAGCCAGCGGGCCAGCAGCGCGGGTCGCGCGGTGGTGACGAAGCTGCGGCTGACCTGGAGCATGATGGGAAGTTAGTCCCTGCGGGACCGGATTCCAAGGAAGCACCCGTGTTTAAGCCGTGGCCGCGACGGGCGCGCCGATCGGGGCGGCGACGGCGACGGCGGGCCTGGCGCCCGGACCGCCGGGAGCCGGCCGCGGCACGCCGGGCGACACCCATACGACGAGGATAAGCCTTGTCGCGCGAAGTATTGGCGGGGGCAGCCGGCGTGCGATCGTATCAATCGACACCGCGATTGGCGTCGGTTAAGTGCCGCCGATGGACGATCTCCCCGCGACCCCGCTGCTCGACTCCGTGTCCGTACCCGCCGATCTGCGCCGGCTCCACCCCGACCAGCTGCGCCAACTGGCGGAAGAGTTGCGGCAGGAGGTGATCTCCGCCGTCGGCACCACCGGCGGCCATCTCGGTTCCGGGCTGGGCGTGGTCGAGCTGACCACCGCGCTGCATTACGTGTTCGACACGCCGCGCGACCGGCTGGTGTGGGACGTCGGCCACCAATGCTATCCGCACAAGATCCTGACCGGCCGGCGCGACCGTATCCGCACGCTGCGCCAGGGCGGGGGCCTGTCGGGCTTCACCAAGCGAAGCGAGAGCGAGTACGACCCGTTCGGCGCCGCGCATTCGTCGACGTCGATCTCCGCGGCGCTGGGCTTCGCCGTCGCCAACAAGCTGGCGGGCAAGCCCGGCAAGGGCATCGCGGTGATCGGCGACGGCGCGATGAGCGCGGGCATGGCGTACGAGGCGATGAACAACGCCGAGCAGGCGGGTAACCGGCTGGTGGTGATCCTGAACGACAACGACATGTCCATCGCGCCGCCGGTCGGCGGCCTGTCCGCCTATCTGTCGCGCATCGTGACGTCCCGCGAGTTCCTGGGGCTGCGCGAGCTGCTGAAGCGGTTCGCCAAGAAGCTGCCGCGCCCGTTCGCGGACGCCGCACGTAAGACGGACGAGTTCGCGCGCGGCATGACGATGGGCGGCACGCTGTTCGAGGAACTGGGCTTCTACTACGTCGGTCCGATCGACGGCCACAATCTCGACCATCTCATCCCGGTGCTGGAGAATGTGCGCGATGCCGAGGAAGGCCCGATCCTGGTCCATGTCGTCACCAAGAAGGGCAAGGGCTATGCCCCGGCCGAGGCGGCGGCGGACAAGTATCACGGCGTCCAGAAGTTCGACGTCATCACCGGTACGCAGGCCAAGGCGCCGCCCGGCCCGCCGCAGTATCAGAACGTGTTCGGCGCCGCGCTGACCAGGGAGGCGAAGGGCGACCCCCGCATCTGCGCGATCACCGCGGCGATGCCGTCGGGCACCGGGCTCGACTCGTTCGCCAGGGCCTATCCCGACCGGTTCTTCGACACCGGCATCGCGGAACAGCATGCCGTCACCTTCGCCGCCGGCCTGGCGGCACAGGGGATGCGGCCGTTCTGCGCGATCTACTCGACATTTCTGCAACGCGCCTACGACCAGGTGGTGCACGACGTCGCGATCCAGAACCTGCCCGTCCGCTTCGCGATCGATCGCGCCGGGCTGGTGGGGGCGGACGGCGCGACCCATGCGGGATCGTTCGACGTGACCTATCTGGCGACGCTGCCCAACTTCGTCGTCATGGCTGCCGCGGACGAGGCCGAGCTGGTCCACATGACCCACACCTGCGTGCTGCATGACGCCGGCCCGATCGCGGTGCGCTACCCGCGCGGAAACGGCACGGGCGTGGCGCTCCCGCAGGTGCCGGAGCGGCTGGAGATCGGGCGCGGACGGATCGTGCGCGAGGGCAAGAAGGTCGCGATCCTGTCGCTCGGCACCCGCCTTGCCGAGGCGCTGCGCGCCGCCGACCAGCTGGAGGCGCGCGGCCTGTCGACCACTGTCGCCGATCTGCGCTTCGTCAAGCCGCTCGACGAGGCGCTGATCCGCCGGTTGCTGACCACGCACGAGGTGGCGGTGACGATCGAGGAAGGCTCGATCGGCGGCCTTGGCGCGCACGTCCTGACGCTGGCGAGCGACGAGGGCCTGATCGACGGCGGCCTGAAGCTGCGCACGATGCGCCTGCCCGACAGCTTCCAGGATCAGGACAAGCCGGAGCTGCAATATGCGCAGGCCGGGCTGGATGCCGAGGCGATCGTCGACACGGTGCTGAAGGCGCTGCGGCACAACAGCACGGGCGTGACCGAGGGCGCACGGGCGTGATGATCCATCGCCGGACGTGACCACGCCCTTTCCGACGGCTTTTCGCCAAGGGTGAGGAACCGACCGGCCGTGGCGACGTCCCTCCCGGACGCGAATACCCCGACCCACGCGCTGGTGGCGGACGGGAGGAGTCGGACCGTCGGCCGGCTGACGATCGTCGGCCCGTTCCATGGCTAGGCTCCGCATCGACCATCTCCTTGTCGAGCGGGGGCTCGCCGAGTCGCGCACCCGCGCGCAGGCGCTCGTCATGGCGGGGCTCGTGTTCGCAGGGACACGCAAGGTCGCCAAGCCGGGCGAGCAGGTTCCCGACGATGCTCCGATCGAGGTACGGGGGCGAGACCACCCATGGGTCTCGCGCGGCGGGATCAAGCTCGACCACGGACTGACGCGTTTCGGCTGGGACGTCGCGGGCGCGGTGGCGGTCGACGTCGGCTCGTCCACCGGCGGCTTCACCGACGTCCTGCTCCAGCGCGGCGCGGCGCGGGTGTACGCGATCGACAGCGGCACCAACCAGCTCGCATGGAGCCTGCGCCAGGACCCGCGCGTCATGGTCCACGAGCGGACCAGCGCCCGCATCCTCACGGCCGCGCACATACCCGAAGCGGTCGACCTGATCGTCTGCGATGCGAGCTTCATCGGCCTCGCCAAGGTCCTCGAGCGGCCGCTGTCGTTCGCAAAGCCCGCCGCACGCGCGCTGGTGCTGGTGAAGCCGCAGTTCGAGGCGGGCCGGGCGGAGGTCGGCAAGGGTGGGGTGGTCCGCGATCCGGCGGTGCACGAGCGGGTCTGCGCGGAGGCCGCCGCCTGGTTCGGGGAACGGGGCTGGCGCACCGAAGGCGTCGAGCGCAGCCCGATCACCGGCCCGGAAGGCAATGCCGAGTTCCTGCTCGCCGCCGTCCGCAATGCCGCAAACGACGTATAGCCTGGACCGCGACGGCAACGGTTAAGCAATATCGATCGTTTACGTGGCACTTGCGACACGGCAGGGACCGGACGGGAAGGGAACACGCTTGAGCGCCATCGCATCCAGACGCCAGTTGCACGTATCGCTCCTGCGCTGGGTATGCGTGACGGTACCGTTCCTGTTGCTGCTCGGCTTCCTGTCGGGACGCAGCGTGCCGGCGGGGGACCAGAACGGCTGGTATCTCGCGCTCGCCAAGCCTGCCGGCACGCCGCCGGGCTGGCTGTTCCCGGCTGTGTGGAGCCTGTTGTACGTCGCGACGGGCGTGGCGCTGGCGGTCGTCCTGAATGCCAGGGGCGCACAGGGTCGCTGGGTGGCGGTGCTGGCGTTCGCCGTCCAGTTCGCGCTCAACCTCGCTTGGACGCCGGTGTTCTTCGGCGCCCACCACATCGCCGCCGCGGCCGTGCTCGTCGCGGCGATCTTCGTCGTGGCGCTGGTCGCGACGTTGCTCTTCGGCCGCATACGGCCGTTCGCGGCCTGGCTGATGGTCCCGTATCTCGCCTGGCTGTGCTACGCGGGCGCGCTGACCTGGGGCATTGGCCACCTCAACCCCGGGGCGGAAAGCCTTGCGCCCTCCGCGACAAGCACCCAGATCATTCCCTGAGCTATCCTCTTGCGCGCGGGTGCCCGATGCAGTCCCAGAACCAGATGTTCGACGATATCGTGAAGATGGTGAACGGTGCCGCGGGCACGCTGGCGGGCATGGGCCGCGAGGCGGAGGCGGGCGCGCGCAGCCGAGCGAGAGAGTGGTTCGGCGGCCTCGACTTCGTCGGTCGCGACGAGTTCGAGGCGGTGAAGGCCATGGCCGCCGCCGCGCGCGACGATGCGGACGCCCTGCGCGCCCGGCTCGACGCGCTGGAGGCGGGCGCCGCGTCCGCATCGCCGGATGCCTCGCCAGCGCATGTGCCCGCCGCGCAGGCCGAGCTGTCCCCTGCGGCTGCACCGCTGCTCGATCCGGCGCCGATGATCGACGAGGTCGATGGTTGACCGATTGATCCGCCTTTCGCCTTCCGCAGCTTGCATATCGTCATTGCCCGATCCCGTCCCGTTGCGGCATGATCGGACGCGGATGCCGGGAGAACGCGCATGATGCTGGAAGACTCCGACGAGAGCCACGAGCCGGCCGCCCCCGTCGACATGCTCGAGGCCTATTACGCCGCCCACGGCTGGACCCATGAGCGCCATGACGACGAGATCGTCGCGCAGGTGAAGGGCAGCTGGACCGAATACGAGCTCCGCGCGCTGTGGCGCGACGACGACAGCGTGCTCCAGTTCCTGGCGTTTCCGGACATCAAGGTCGCGGACGACCGGCGCTCGGCGATGTACGAGACGATCGCGCTGGTGAACGAGCAGCTGTGGCTTGGCCATTTCGAGCTGTGGTCGTCGAGCGGCATCCTCCTGTACCGCCACGCCGCGATGATCGACGGCGAGGAGGAGGGCACGCTGTCGCTCGCCGCGACCGAGTTGCTGGTCGAGACCGCGATCGACGAGTGCGAGCGTTTCTATCCGGTGTTCCAGTTCGTGCTGTGGGGCGGCAAGACGCCGAAGGAGGCGATCGCCGCGGCGATGGTCGAGACGCACGGGGAAGCGTGACCGACGCGGCGCGGGCAGGCGATGATCTGCCGATGACCCTGTGGCTGGTCGGTTGCGGCAACATGGGCGGGGCGATGCTGCACCGCTGGGTCGCGGGCGGGCTCGATCCGCGGCGGGTTACGGTCGTCGATCCGGGTCGCCCGGACGTCCCCTCCGGGACGAAGGTGGTTCCCGCGCCGCCATTGGGGAACGGTCCGCACGCGCTCGTCCTGGCGATCAAGCCCCAGCAGCTCGACGCCGTCGCACCCCTGCTGGCGTCGACCGCGACACCGCTGCTGCTGTCGATCCTGGCCGGAGTGGAAGAGGCGGCGCTGGCGACCCGTTTTCCGGCCGCGCGCGCGATCGTGCGCGCGATGCCCAACCTGCCGGTCGCGATCGGCGCCGGAGTGACTGCGCTCCACGCCGATCGCGCCGACGATGCGGCGCGCGCGCTCGCGGTCGCGCTCGCGGCGCCGCTCGGCCATGTCGAATGGATCGCGGACGAGGGGGTGTTCGACGCGGT
>NZ_CAHJWW010000084.1 GCF_903643035.1 Sphingomonas bacterium
AAGCGGTCGTTCAGCTCGACTTGGCCGCGTCCCGATAGGAGGCGTTCATTTAGGTCGGATTCGTTTGTCTTCGCATGGTTCTTTGGCAGCTGACTCTGATGCATAATGATATACACTACCAGGTTCAGCTGCCGGAAAGCGGCTTGGTTCAACACCGGACTGGGCCAAAGCGGCGGCCAGCAGCGCTGGCGGCTCCTCACGAGGCTCATCGCTCAAGGGGAAGGTTCCCCAGTGGATACCGAGTGCATGTCGGGCACCCACGTCGGCGAAAATCCGCACCGCCTCGGCCGGATCGGTGTGTTGCGGAGCCATGAACCACCGAGGGGCATAGGCGCCGATCGCCAGTAGAGCGACGTCGGGCGCGCCGTGTCGATGGCGCAAGTCGCGGAAGATGGCACCGTCGCCGTAGCCCGTGTCACCGGCGAACCAGACGCTGCCATTCCGACTGGTCTTCAGGTAGTGCCCGGCCCACAGAGCCATTCGTCGATCGCGAATGCCGCGAGCCGACCAGTGGGTGGCCGGGGTCAACGTCGTGGCGACGCCGGGGGCGATCTCGATCTGGTCGTGCCAGTCGCCCACCGCGATCCGCGCGTCGTGCACGGCAGCGCGGATGATCGTGTCGTTGCCGAGCGGCATGACCATCAGCGGGGCATGTGCTGCGTGCAGCCGGCCAAGCGTCATGAGGTCAAGATGGTCGTAGTGGTTGTGGCTGACCAGCACCACGTCGATCGGCGGGAGATCGTCGAACGCAATGCCGGGTACGGTAACCCGCTCGGGACCGAACGCCGCAAACGGACTAGTCCGATCCGACCAGACTGGGTCTGACAGCAGGTTGATCCCCGCCACCTGGATCAGGACGGTCGCATGACCGACCATCGTGATGCGCAGACGATCGACTCGCGCGTCGGGCTTCACCCGCCGCACTGCAACCGATTTAGGCCAATCCGATCGGGGAGCACTCAACCGCCAGCGGAGCAGGTCGAATAGCGACCGGTCGGTGGTCGGCTGACCGGGGTTGAAGAAGCGGAGCCCGTCGAAGTGGTCGCTCTCGGGGCCGTGATAGTAGCGGTTCCCGGGCATCGGGGTTTGTCGATTATCGCCCGAGCGGCGACGCGGCGTAGTCTGCCAGTAGCGCCGCAGCGTGGTCATAGATGGCGACGGCCCCGGCACGTCGAAGCACGTCATCGGCGAACCCGCCGGACCGCAGGGCGATCGCTGCGATGCCGCACGCCGCCGCGGCTTCGACGTCGTACGGCGTATCACCGACGACCATCGCCTCGCTGGGCCCGACGTCGGCCAGCTTGCGCAGTGCGGTCGCGAAGATGTCGTGTGCCGGCTTGGTCCGTTCGACATCGTCGCTGCTGGTGGTGACCTCGACCAAATCGCGTGCGTCGAGCAGGTCGAGATAGTGATCGAGCTCCGCCTTTGACGCCGACGAGGCCAGTGCGACGCGCTGTCCACGGCCATGGGCATGGGCGAGCAGATCGTGTGCGCCTGCAAAGGGCCGCACTCGGTGAAGATAGGTGGACTTGAAGATCTCGCCGTGCACTTGGCCGAGCGCAACCTGGGTCGCCTGGTCCGCGTCGGGAAGTAATGCCGGGACGAGCATGTCCGTACCCTTGCCGATCTGATCGTGGATCGTTTGCCGGTCGAACTCGACACCGGCCGCCGTGAACGCCTCCTGCCAGGCAAGCACGTGCAGATCGTTGCTGTCGACGAGCGTGCCGTCGATGTCGAACAGGATCGCCTTGATCGGCATCGTCAAGCTCCCGGTGCGTAAGCTCACGCCGCCAGCAGCGCGCGACGACAATGCTCGAGGTAGGCTGATTCATGAATGCCGACGAGTTCGACGACGCTCGACCACAGCCACGACGGGGCATCGAGGCTCTTCGATCGCTGGTGGAGGGCACCGGCCCACTCGTCTCGCTGGTGCGCGTCGAGCTGCCGCCCATGGGCCCGGCCGACGACAGCGGCGAGCGACCAGGCGACGGCGCGAGCCTCTTCGGCAGCAAGACCGTCGAGCTCGGTCTTGAGGTCCTGTGGCATCAGCTCGCGGACGACCACCGCCGCGTTGCCGAGGCGGCCAGCGGCCATCCGCTCGCCCAGGTTGGGCGACAGCGCCCGCGCGCCGGTGACGACGCGGAGGGCATTGTCGCGCGGCATCTCGGCATCGGGAGCGCGCGGCGCGGCGGCCTTGGTCGCTTCCTTGATGTCGAGCAGCGATAGGTCGTCGTCGCCCTGCCGCACGATCGCAGCGTAGCGCAGCCGGCCGAGCGAGCTGCACCCCTTCATCCAGTAAGCCGCGTCGAGCAGCTCGAACGGTGTGTCCTTATCGCTGCCGATGATGGCACTCCAATGTTGCGCCAAGGCCTCGGACGCGAGCATGTCAGCGAGCAGCCTGCGCTCGTCCTTGTCCATCGGCCAGTACTTCGACCCGAGCGGAATGACCGGCCGCACGTCCTCGATGCGTTCTTCCGCCAGATGCTTCCACCGGCGCCGGCCGGCGAGGCGCAGCAGCTTCCGCACCGGCTCGGGCTGGGCATCGATCGCTTTTGCCGGGTCGGTCAGGCCGGCGACGTAGCCGGCGGCAATGGCCTCAATCATCCGCGCGGTTACGCCGCCCGGCAGGTCGAACCCGCGCGCGGCCGCCGCCAGCGACAGGGCGAGGCGGATGATGTCGTGCGCCGGATTGCCGATCACGGTCTGATCAAGATCGCGGATTTGGATCGCGACGTTGCCATCGGTGTCAGCCAGCGGACCCAGATTGCCGAGGTGGCAATCCCCGCAGATCCAAATCGACGGACCGACGGGAACCTTGCCCTCGCTCTCGGCCAGCCACTCGTAAAACTTGACCGTGCTGCCGCGGACGTAAGCATGCTGCGAGCGGGCCATCTTCAGGTTGCGCGTCCGCGCAAGAACCTCCGCCCGGTCGCCGATGGCGACAACTTTGTTCTTCATCGAACCGATCTATTCTCGCCCACCAATGTCCGTTTGGGCATGCCAGCCGAACACAGTTCAGGCCATCGGTAATAATGTCGCGCTGTGTTGCAGCGGAAACGGTCAGCGGGCAGCCACATCATTCGACGATCATGCATCGCTTGCGCGAGCTCGAGACGGCTCGCCCCATAGTCGGTCATTCGGCGGCACCGAAAAGTAACCCACATATTGCCGCTCATTCACCTAACCGGCAGCACACGTTCGTCCGCACCGGGCCTGACCCAATCTCGGACGATGCAGGCTAGTCCTGCTCGACGCCCCAGCACGCCTTCTAATCGAGCTGATGTCCGGATTTGGAGCTAGACAGCGTTTTCCTGATCGGCGCATGCTGAGAACTGGCTCGGCGACCTTCGATGGGACGATTACAATGCGACATCATCTGCTTTTCGCCACCGTTGCGGCGGTTGCCGGGGCAAGTTCGGCCTCGGCGAATCTGCTCGGTGACCCCGGGTTCGAGGCAACGGCACTCTCGGGACAGCAGCTCGCGACGTATTACGCTGGCCAGAGCTTTGGCGGTGCGTGGACCGTCGCCGGGGGCCAGGTGACCGTTGTGCCGACGACCTATACCGAAGGCTCGGGCCCGCCGATCGTATTTAATGCGCACGGCGGCAATAATTGGCTCGACCTAACCGGCCTCGGCAATGCCGGTCCGACCGATGGCATCTACCAAGACATCGCAACAACCGCCGGGCGACGTTACGATCTGAGCTTTTATGTTGGTAATGCAGATACGGACGGCAACGAGGCGACCTTCTACGCCGATCCGTCGACGGTGAACCTTTCGATCAACGGCGGCGCTTACACACCGTTCATCAACGCCGATATCACCGAGAACCGCGACAACTGGAAATTCTTCGCCACCAGCTTCATCGCGAGCGGACCATCGACGCGGATCGCGTTCTTCAATGGCACACCATTGACCGACGACGCCAACGGTGTCGATGACGTATCCCTGACCGGCGGTATTCCCGAGCCGGCAAGCTGGGTGCTGCTGGTCACCGGGTTCGGTGCCGTCGGTTTGATCGGCAGGCGACGGCAGCGGACGGTCGCCGCCTAACCGTGACCGCCTAATGCGACTGACAGGGCATGATCGCGACCCGTCCGGCAACATTCGGCGAGCCCCGCAAGGGCTCGAAGCTCATTAGTACGGAGCCCGAAATACACTTGTTAGATGACCCACAAAGCGACGCCGGCGCTGCTTAGGCGTGGCGCAAAAGCAGTCGTTCTTTCACCCTGCCGAAATCCGTAATCGCTCTCCTACCGCGCGGGCGTGTGCTTCTAAACTGCGACTTGATACACCCGTGCGGCGAGGTGCGGCTGAGCGTACGGCTATCGCCCAGTTGTTCTTGATTTAGGCCGTCGAGCACTAGAATCAGCAGGCAGGGAGGCATTCCTAGCGTTGGACGCGCCGCTTTCGGAGGGCGATGCCAAAGGGCGGGTTCTTCGCGACGTGGCGGATCATGTCTCGGCGGTGCGCCCCGAACCGCCCCCGGCGATGTCGGCCACGCCCGCCGCAGCGGTCGCCACCGCCGTAGCACTCGCGACTGCCGCCGCCTCTTCCGCCGCCCAATCGACTGGCGGCGGTTCGATGCGCCTTGAGATGCGTCGCGTCGATCATCAGCTGGTCCGGCTTGCCGCCCTTGGCCGCCAGCGCGGCGAAGATGCGGTTGAACACGCCCAGCCGGCTCCAGCGGATGAAGCAGTTATAGATCGTCTTGTGCGGGCCGTACTCCGCAGGTTAGCCGATTAATAGGTCCTGAGCCTAGCGAGTGGAATCCCGGCAGACATGCTGGACCGAGCAGCTCCCTTTTCGGCATCATGTCAATCGAGCAATCGCAGTAGTTCGCGGCTGTGTTACGCTGCGACGCAAACTGCATAAGGGGCGTCGCATCACCAAGCTAGACTCCATGCGTCCCAATCGACCGAGACGTTGAGGAGCTTTACCTTCCAGTATTTCGATGCTGCGCTAACACCATCCCCATGTCGGCCTTGAAGGCCCAGCATGTTTCGCGCGAGCCATGAGCGCGAACCAGCGTACTAGACGGCGAGTACGAACGAGCGGCGGCGCGCGGCCGCGCCAACCAGGCCAAAGCCGGCGACCATGAGCGCCCAACTCACCGGCTCGGGCACCGTGCCACCAGTGGCGCCAATGTTAGCGATGTCCGGGCCGACGTGTGCGGCGTCGGGCGTCTGGGCGAGAAAGCCGGTTATCAACGTCCCCGTGCCCTGTGCGAGCGTGTCGCCTGAGCCAAACGCGGCAATGATCCACGGGTGGGTGATAAAGGTCGGCTGGACATAGTCACTCATTGCAGCAAGCGTCGTGTAGAAGACGCGATTGCCCGAATAGTTGATCCAGTAGACATCGACTGCCGTGCTCAGGTGGTTGACAAAATTAATCGACGCCGGGGTCGTTCCCGACGTCGAGACGAATGTCGTATCGAGCAGCACGGGATCGAGCTGCGGCAGGACGACAGCGTTGGCCGCCGTATAACCGACGACAGCAGCTGCCGTGGCCAGCATTAACTTCATCATCTTCAAGTCCCCCGTACGCTTATGATGCGTGTCTAGCCAGTGTCCTGGCCGAACCGGTTCAGGCGGCAAGCGCTGTTTGCCGGCGACGAGCGGTGAAGCCGATTGCTCCGAAGCCAGCGACGAACAATGCCCAAACGGACGGCTCGGGCACGCCGGGCGCGGCGGTTGCGATCGTAAAGTTGGCATTGATCGTTACCGGACCGTGAATCGTCGCCCCGGGCGTCAAGCCAACATTGTTCTGAGTACAGGTGGCGACACCGGTGCAGGTTGGCGCGGTGAAGGCAAACGAATAGCCGGTGCCCGCGATGAAGTTGCCACCGGCAACCAGCGAAATTGCGTATTTCTGGCTCGGCGTATTAAGAAAGAGTGTGACCGAAGTACTCGGGTCGAGGAAGTCATAGTAGAAGAAATTAAGGCTACTTGGGTTAGACTGGGCAAATGGCGCGGCCGGACCCGCTTGCGGCGTGTCGGGGCCAGCATACTTGGTGATGAATGAATATGTGCCGCTATCAAAGCCCGCATCGCCACTGGTGATCGCACCGGAAAACGTGAAGGTCGACGTCAGGCCATCGAAGGTGCTCGCCCCCTGGCCAACCTTGAAGCTACCGACGCCCGATGAAATCGGACCCTGCCCGTAAAGCGTAAGCTCCTGCGAGCCAGCACCCAAACTGATCGAAATCGCACCCGCTTGGGTCGCACCGGCAAGCGCAACGACAACTGCGGCAAAGCGTGACGAGAACAACATGACATCCCCTTTTGCCATCAGCCCACGCTTGGGCTCGGCTTCCAAGACCTTATTATAGCCGACGTTTTCGACGATTACCGTCTCCGACGTTCACAAGGCTCTTGGTTGGTGCCACGGAGCCGAGCCGAGCACATCATGCAAATGGACTAACTCACAAAAAATTCAGATCTGCTTTACCTTTGTGTAGTAGCGGGCAGGTGTCCGGCAGGCCACGACACGGTGGTGTTGAAGCAAGGCAATCGATCAGGTGATTGTAGCTGCCAATGCCTGCTCACATCGGCATGACGTGGGGGCAACTTAAGGGCGATGAGCGCGGAGCGCTTGGAGCGACTGACAGACCGTATTTACGACGCTGTCGCTGAGCCGGCAGCGTGGCGGGAGGTGCTCGCTGAGCTTGCCGACTTGGCGGGCGCGGGTCAAGCGATGTTGCTGACAGCCAGCGTTGTCACTGGTGCAAGCGATGCAGTATTCTATGGGAACGTGGATCGCAGCGCCCCCGCCGAATTTCACACCTATTATTCGGCGATCAATCCGCTAACGCGGATGGGGGACCCGAGCCGGTACTTGGCAGTATGGCAGCCGACGATCATTCGTGACGAGGACATCCTGCCCCGTGAAGCGCTGCAACGCACCGAATATTATAATGATTTTCTCCGCCCGCTCGGGGCTGAGCACGGTATTTACCTGCGGCTCGAGCGGCGCGGAGAGATCGTGACCAACATAAGTCTCGGACGCTCTTCCGCACGCGGCCGTTTTGGCCAAGATACCGATAAGGCATTGTCTCCGGTTTATTCGCACCTCAAGCGCGCTGCGGCGCTTCGATGGCGTTTTAGAGAGCTGAGCCAGTTCACGGCGGCGACCACTCTGGCGCTCGACGCCGCTCCCGAAGCGGCGTTATTGCTGGATGCCGTTGGTTGCGTCGTCTATGCGAACGATGCCGCGGAACGGTTGCTGGCCGATGGCACGCTGCTACGGAGGTCGGGTCGTTGCTTGATCGCCTTTGCGCCCCGGGTAGCCGCGGCGTTGGCCAGCGCGATTGCGGCTGCGACCAAGCCGGGCGAGCGGCGCGGCGGGGTCGTGGCGCTGGTTGGGACCGACGGGCATCGCGCGGGCGAAGCCAGTGTTTTGCCGCTCTCGCTGGATGCAGCTCTGGCGGCGAACGGTCCAGCGGTGCTAGTGCGGATCAGTCCACTGGCCGATGTCGGGCGGACTAACGAGGCGATGGACGGCTTCGGGTTGACGCGCGCCGAACGTGCGCTGGCGCTCGCGCTGATTGACGGCCAGTCGCTACGGCATGCGGCAGCAGCACGCGGCGTAAGTATCAATACGGTTCGATGCCAACTCGCGGGACTGTTCAACAAGACCGGCGCGCGGCGCCAAACAGAATTGGTCGCGCTGCTCACCCGCGAGAACAAGGCGCTCCGCACTTGCGATGCGGGCTGCGTGTGATAATTCGCAGGACATCTTCAATTCCGCCGACGTTTCTGCCTCCCCACTCCAAAAGAACGATCAGCGCGCTCGAGCGCTTCCTAAATTCCGCCATCCATTTAGATCGGCCAAACGCGCGCCTAGGCGTACGAGCGTGCCGACGATCTGGCGTGCGGATCATAAAAGTCTTGCCTCGTAAACCCGATACGTCTACGCAACGGTCATGCTCAAGCGACGTTTGGCGCTCACGGTTCTCGCTGCCACCCTCAGCCTCACGGGATGTGGGAAAAATTTTTCCGATGGCTGTCGACAGCATACAGGAGACGGTTTCTGCGCTGATCCCGGCAAAGACAAAGATGGCAAGCCGCTCAACTAGCTAGGTGCTCCCGACTTGCCTACCAAGAGCCGTCGATCGATCCATCGACCCCATAAGCCGACGTCCGACGCCGCCTCGCGGCTTCCCATTACCGGCCACTCGTTCAGCAGTAACGCTTCCTGCGCGCGCGCTGAGACAAGTCGGATCACCGCGTAGCTTGGTCGTGTGAGTGGCCAGCGCGTAGCAAGCGCGTCACCTAAGTGACTCTCGACAAACCACCGAAAAGAGCTACCACTTCAGCTTGGCGGCGGCAGCCGGTCTTTACCAGCACCGCCCGCACTTGATTGCGGATCGTAGCTACTGAAAGGCCGAAATTGGTAGCGATCTCCTCGACCGATCGACCGGCGCTCAGCTCGCGTGCGACCCGCGCCTCGGCAGGTGTCAGGTCGAATAGTGACTGCACTAGCTCGATCGCTGGCGCGTTCGCTGGAGCGACGGGCGTCAGAACGAGGACGCCGGCGCACCGGACGAAGATGTCGCGCGCCGTCTCGCGAACCGGCACGATGTGCGCCACCATGGCAGCCGCACCGTCCCCCACTCTGACCGCGAACGACCGGACCTCTCGCGGCAGGCTGTCCGGAGCCCCAAGGGCTGCGATAGCCCCAAGGAGAATGCGGTTGGCGGCCGGATCGACAAGAGCGAAGCGATCGCGCGCTTGCCATTGGAGGGCACCGGCCAACCCCTCAATCAGCGTATTGGTCGCCAGAACGCGCCCGGCAGCATCAAACACCAGTGCGGGAATGCCGAGCAGAGCGAGAGCCTTGCTGATCGACTGCGCCCGCTGCAGGCGCAATCGGGTCGAGATCAATGCACTTCTGGCAAGGTGAGGACGTAAGATGTCGAGTTGGTCAACCACGGCAGGATTGACCGGGCCCAGCTTGCGGTCGCGTTCGAAGGTGATGACCATCGTCTCGACTGTTGGCAGGGGGATGGTCGTGGCGACAGCCCAGCCCAGTCCAAGCGGCCAGAGAACTTCGCGATAGAGCGGGTCTTTGCCCATCTCGGCCTCGTCCCGGTAGCCTGCCTGGTCGGTCGAGAAGCCGCTATGCTGCAGCTCGACTAACCGCCGGAAGCGTTCTCCACAGTTCATAAGGCCAAGGCGCTGGAGGGCGTCCCAAACCTCGGCCATGCTATCCAAGGCAGCCCAACCGAGGACCTCGCCATCGGCGGTGAGCAGCGATCCACCCCGCGCGGCGGCGATTGTCGATATCTCGTCGAGGACGCCCGGCCAGGAATCGGGAACGAAGGCACATTCGTAGATTCGGTCGATCAGTTCCTGATACATGCTTCACCCGCACGAAGACGGCGATCGTCTGGCGCGACCAGGCAGCAGTGAGCCGTCGCCTTCAAGCCCTTCCTGCCGCAACAAAAAACCGCGTCGTTTGATCCATTTTGATC
Organism: Sphingomonas bacterium; assembly: GCF_903643035.1. GTDB lineage: Bacteria > Pseudomonadota > Alphaproteobacteria > Sphingomonadales > Sphingomonadaceae > Sphingomonas. The sequence continues at coordinate 9,477 of NZ_CAHJWW010000084.1, forward strand.
ATGCGTCGGCGGCGCGTCGGCTGCATAATAGATGCGCAGGGTGACGGTAACTATCCGGTCTTTGGCTTCGTTTCTTTATGTTTGGGGGCAGCTATGATCCGCATGATGGCCAAGGCATTGGCTACACTCATCCTCGCCACCGGCGCGGGAGCAGCATGGGCGGTGCCGGCGGCGGTCGGCTCGACGAACTGTGGGCTTGGCGCCTACTTCGGCAACCCAGAGTCGTGCAACTCCGGTTTTGTTCAAGCGTCGCGAAGCCTCAGCCCCGATGCGTCCGTCTCGACCTATCTGGATTATCCAGGGAGCGCGTACTCGGGGCCAAACGGCGGCGGCGCCGAAATCACGTATTACTATACCGTAACCGGCCCAAATCCTTTCGCTGTGCTTCCGATCGATGTCGATTACAGGCTGGCAGGCGCCAGGAACAGCACGGCGGTCGATTTTGAAGCGCAGATCGTTGTTCAGCCCAACTTCACTAATGGTGTCGGCGGCGACTCTCGAACGCTGTGCACCTATCCGTTTTTTGCCATCTGTTCGGCGGGCATGTCGGCCAGCGATGCCGGTACCATTCACGTCTTCTCATCGGTTAATGAGCTCGGATCGATCTATATCAACGCTCAAATCGGTGCCAGCTATCTCGCTTTCGAGCAGACGGGATTCGCCTCAGTGGATCCGTTCATCCACATCGATCATAGCTTCGCCGACTTTGCGAGCTATTCGATCGAAGTGAGCGACGGGGTAAGCAACGTTCCGGCCACAGGGGCCGTTCCGGAGCCAGCAGCGTGGGCGACGATGAATATTGGCCTGAGTTTGGCTGGTGGTGTGCTTCGCGTGCGGCGACGTCGCCAGAAGCATTGCATGCAAGCAGCTTTTGGCTGATTTGCGTTGAGAATTTGACCCCA
>NZ_CAHJWW010000085.1 GCF_903643035.1 Sphingomonas bacterium
GCACCGCCGACGCGCTCGCGCGACTGGACGTCGCCTCCGCCCTCGCCGAGCGTGCGTGCGAAGGCGGGTGGTGCCGCCCCGCGCTGCTGGAGGAGCCATGCTTCGAGGTGGCGGGCGGCCGGCATCCGGTCGTGGAGGCGGCGGTCGCGCGCGGCGGCGGGCGGTTCGTCGCCAACGACTGTTCGCTTGGCGAGCGTTCACGGCTGTGGCTCGTCACCGGACCCAACATGGGCGGCAAGTCGACCTTCCTGCGCCAGAACGCACTGATCGCGGTGCTCGCGCAGGCGGGCAGCTATGTCCCCGCGACCAGCGCGCGCATCGGCCTCGTCGACCGGCTGTTCAGCCGCGTCGGCGCGTCCGACAACCTCGCGCGCGGACGCTCCACCTTCATGGTCGAGATGGTGGAGACCGCCGCGATCCTGGCGCAGGCGACGGCCCGCAGCTTCGTCATACTGGACGAGGTCGGGCGCGGCACCTCCACCTACGACGGGCTCGCGATCGCCTGGGCGGTGGCGGAGGCGATCCACGAGGGCCGCTGCCGCTGCCTCTTCGCCACCCACTATCACGAGCTGACGCGGCTCGCCGAACGCTGCGACCAGCTGAGCCTGCATCACGTCCGCGCCCGCGAGTGGAAGGGCGATCTGGTCCTGCTGCACGAGGTTGCGGACGGCCCGGCGGACCGCAGCTATGGCCTCGCCGTCGCCCGCCTCGCCGGCATGCCGCCCGCCACCGTCGCGCGCGCGAAGGCGGTGCTCGCGAAGCTGGAGGCGGGCCGTGCGCGGACGGGCGGGATCGCCGCGGGCCTCGACGACCTGCCGCTGTTCGCCGCCGCGCTGGCGGGCCGACAGGCGGAGGAACAGACGTGCGACGCGATCCGTGCGGAGGTGGAGGCGCTGGACATCGACCGGCTGACCCCGCGCGAGGCCCTCGACACGCTGTACCGGCTGAAGACGCTCGCCCGTGACGGTTGAGGCTATTCAGGCGAAGGACCGGCCAGCGAGAGTACCGGGTCGTCACGACGGTTTCATCAAAGCGTCACACGCGCTACGATAGCGGCCTGTCGTCGCCAGGGGCGGGCCGTCGGTCGCCGCGCTTCATGAAAGTACCGCCGTGCCCATCGCCTCTGTCCCGGTCGCGCAGGAGGCCGGCCTATCCCGCGTCGAGGACATCGATCGTCTTGCGGCCTTCCCGCTCGCCTGGATCGGGATGGCGATGGCCGGTACCGCGGCGATCGTCCTGGGGCTGCTCGTCGACGCAGGCATCACCGTCCATATCTTCACGCGCGCGGCGGTGCCGATCCTTGCCTGGCTTTCGCTGACGCTGGGCACCGCCTGGTTCCTGCGCACGGCGAAGACCCGGTCCTGGCAGGCAGTGGCCGAGGCCACGGTCAACTGCGGGCTCGTCAGCATCATCTCGTTGATGGGCGCCATCGCCACCTATCCCGTCGCGGGCCGCTCACGCGGGTTCGTCGACCCGACCCTGGAGCGGATCGACGCCGGACTCCATTTCCACTGGCTCGACTGGTACCTGGCCGTCGCGGCGCATCCGGTGCTGCAGGTCGCCGGCCAGCTCGCCTATCAAAGCATCTACGTCAGCCCGGCCATCCTGCTTGGCTGGTTCGCATGGCACCGCCGGCGCGCGGATGGACGCGCCTTCCTGGCCGTCGTCTGGCTGGCGGCGTTCCTCACGATCGCGCTGTTCGTGGCGATGCCGGCGGAAGGGCCGTTCGCGCGGCTGTGGCATGGACCGGTCCCGTACATGCCCGACAGCGCGCTGTGGCAGCCCGAGCTGATCCCGGCCCTGCGCCATCACGCGATCCATTCGATCGACCTTGGCCAGCTGCGCGGTCTGGTGTCCGCGCCGAGCTTCCATACGGCGGCGGCCGTGCTCTACATCGCGACGGCCTGGCCGATCCGGCAGCTGCGCTGGCCGCTGCTGACGCTCAACGCGCTCATGCTGCTGTCGACGCCGGTGGAGGGCACGCACTATCTCGCCGACATGCTGCTGGGCGCGCTGGTCTCCGCCGTCGCGCTCACCGGGATCGCGGCATTGCGCGCGTTCCGCGAGGCGTCGGTGACGCGGTCGATCGCCGAGCAGCGATCGCCGCTGGTCCAATAGGCCGCATGCCCCGGGTGGGCATGACAGCGCGACATGACGCGACGGTCGTCAGTCGGTACAGGGCGACATGGCTCGATTTCGCCCCATATCCGTCCCATCAGGCTCCGCACCGACGGGCGACGTCAGTCCACCGCGCTGCTTCAGCACGCTGATCGATCGCGACGCGATCGTCGACCCGGTCGTGCTCGCCGCCCGGCTCTCGGCGCTTCCGGATGCCGACCCGGAGCCGCTGCGCCGCGCCGCCACCCTGATCCTGAAGGAGGCGCTGGCGCATGGGCGCGCGGAGGTCGAACGGCGCCTGCTCGTGCATCCCTCCCGCGGGCTCGACGCCGCCGCGGCGCAGGCGTGGCTGGTGGACCAGTTGCTGATGCAGCTTGCGCAGCTGGCCACGACCCGCCTCTATCCACGCCCCAACCCCACCGCCGGCGAGCGCATCGTGCTGGTCGCGGTCGGCGGCTATGGCCGGGGCGAGATGGCGCCCTTCTCGGACGTCGACATCGGCTTCCTCACCCCGGACAAGCCGACCGCGCACACCGAACAGGTCATCGAATCGATGCTCTATGCGCTGTGGGACCTGGGATTGAAGGTCGGCCATTCCAGCCGCTCGCTGAGCGAGATGGTCCGCGAGGCGAAGAGCGACGTGACGGTCCGCACCGCGCTGCTGGAGGCGCGCTACGTCTGGGGGGACAAGGCGCTGTATGCCGAGGCGGTCGACCGCTTTCGCGCCGAGGTGCAGGCCGATACCGCGCGCCAGTTCATCGCCGACAAGCTGGCCGAGCGCAACGAGCGCCACCGCCGGATGGGTGACACGCGCTATGTCGTCGAGCCCAACGTGAAGGAGGGCAAGGGCGGCCTGCGCGACCTCCATGCGCTGTTCTGGATCGGCAAGTACGTGCATGACGTGCAGCGCGCGGGGCAGCTCGTCGATGTCGGCCTGTTCACCCGCGCCGAATACCGCCGCTTCCACCGCGCCGACCAGTTCCTGTGGGCGGTGCGCTGCCACCTCCATGTCGTCGCCCGCCGGCCCGAGGACCGGCTGACCTTCGATCTGCAGCCGGAGATCGCGCGCCGGATGCGCTTCGCCGATCGCCCCGGCAAGTCGAACGTCGAGCGGTTCATGCAGCTGTACTTCCTCCAGGCCAAGACGGTGGGCGACCTGACCGGGCTCTTCCTGACGCATCTGGAAGAGGAGAACGGACGCGGCGCCCGCGGGTGGCTGGAACGGCTGACCAGGCTGACGCCTTCGCGGCGGCAGCGGCGGATCGACGGGTTCGTCGTCGACCGCGACCGGCTGGCCCTGCCCGACGACCGCTTCTTCCGCGACGATCCGGTACGGCTGGTGGCGATCTTCGCGCTCGCGGATCGCCACCGATTGAACATCCACCCGCTGGCGATGCGCGCCGCCGCCCGCGATGCCAAGCTGATCGACGACTATCGTGCCGACGCGCGCGCCAATGCGCTGTTCCTCGACCTGCTCGCCAGCCCGCGCGATCCCGCCGGGGGACTGCGCCGCATGAACGAGGCGGGGGTGCTGGGTCGCTTCGTTCCCGACTTCGGCCGCATCGTCGCGCAGATGCAGTTCGACATGTACCACCATTATACCGTCGACGAGCACACGATCCACGCGATCGGGCTGCTGTCGCGGATCGAGAAGGGCGAGCTTGCCGCCGATCACCCGCTGGCGAGCGATGTCGTCCCGCGGATCATGTCACGCCGCGCGCTGTATGTGGCCGTGCTGCTCCACGACATCGCCAAGGGCCGCGACGGTGACCATTCGGTGCTGGGCGAGGCGGTCGCGTTGCGGCTGTGTCCGCGTTTCGGGCTGACGGAGGCGGAGACGGAAACGGTCGCCTGGCTCGTGCGCCACCACCTCATGATGTCCGAAGTCGCGTTCAAGCGCGACCTTTCGGACTTCAAGACGATCCTCGACCTGCGCGACGTCATCCAGAGCATCGAGCGGCTGCGCCTGCTGCTGGTGCTGACCACCGTCGACATACGCGCGGTCGGGCCGGGAACGTGGAACGGGTGGAAGGGCCAGCTGCTCGGCGACCTGTTCCGGCGTACGGAGGAAGTGCTGCGGCTGGGGCACCAGCAGCGCGGCCGGTCGGAACGGATCGCGGCGAAGCAGGACAGGCTGCAAGCCGCGCTCGCGCCCGACGAGACGGCGTTCACGGCGCTCGTCCGGCGGCTGCCCGACAGCTACTGGATCGCGGAGCCGGCGGACGTGCTGGAACGCAACGCGCGACTGATCTCGGACGCCGGGACCGCATCGCTGTCGATCGGCGCGGAGCCGTATCCAGGCCGGGGCGCGGCGCTGGTGACGATCTATGCCGCCGATCATCCGGGACTGTTCTATCGCATCGCCGGCGCGATCCACCTCGCCGGGGGGTCGGTCATCGACGCGCGCATCCACACCACCCGCGACGGCATGGCCCTCGACAACTTCCTGGTGCAGGATCCCTGGGGCCGGCCGTTCGAGGAGCCGCAGCAGCTCGAACGGATGCGGGTCAGCATCGCCGACGCGCTCGCCAATCGCGGACACCTCGCCGACCGTCTGCTCGCCAAGGCGCCGCCGCGGCCGCGGGCGGCGGCCTTCCCGATCGCCGCCAACGTGCTGATCGACAACCGCGCCTCCAACCGCTTCACCGTGGTGGAGGTGAACGCGCGCGACCGGCCGGCGCTGCTCAACCAGCTTGCCTATGCGCTGTTCCAGGCCAGGGTGACGATCCACTCCGCGCATATCGCGACCTATGGCGAACGGGCGGTCGACACCTTCTACCTGACCGACCTGACCGGGGACAAGGTGGATGCGAGGAGCAGGCTGGCGGCGCTGGAGGCCGCGCTGCTGGAAGCGGCAGGTTCGGGAGGACCTTGACCGGGCACCCGACCGGTCTCCCCGGCCAAGGATCAGTATGTCACGCGAAGGGTGCCGCCGAACGTGCGCGGCGCACCAAGGTACGCGTCGAGCGTGCCGGTCGCGTTGGAGGGCACGTTCTGGAAACCGGAGTCGAACGCCACCTGCTGGTAATCGGTATCGAGCAGGTTCTCGACCCACGCCTCGATGCTCCACCGATCGTTGCGCGGCCCGAAGGCGAGTCGTGCGTTGGCAAGGACATAGCCCCCCTGACGCTTGCCGGGATCGAGATCGGAACCGGTGTTGTACCCGGACGAGTATTTGCCGCCGATGTTCAAGCGGAACTTGTCGTTCGCGAAGACCGGCACCGTATAGGTCCCGGCCAGCGACACCGAGACCAGCGGCGCGAGCGACAGGCGCGCCGTCTCGTACCCCTGGAAGCTGGTGCGCAGCACGAGGTCGGCGAGCTGGGCCTTGGTCAGGTCGTAGCGCGTGTCGGCGATCGTCACGCCGCCCTGGAACCGGATCTTGGGCGTCGCGAACCAGACGAAATCGGTATCGATGCCCTTGCTGACGATATGGGGGATGGAGTCGACGACGAAGACGAGGCCGTTGAACGTGTTGAGCTGGAAGCCGGAGTAACGCTGGTAAAAGGCGGTCACGTTGAACAGCATCTTGCGATCGAAGAGGGTCGCCTTCTCGCCGATCTCGAACGCGTTGTCCGTTTCCTTCCCGAAGGCGGTGTTCGCGATCGGCATATTGACCGCGGCGCTTCCCGGCGCGCATCCGGGCAGCCCGACCGTGCATTCGACCCGGTCGAGGTTGAAGCCGCCCGCCTTGTAGCCGCGCGCGTACGACGCATAGACCAGCAGGTCGCGGTCGAACCGGTAGGCGAGCTTGGCGGTCCCCGACAGATTGTGCTCGGTCGAACGCTGGAGGTCGTCGAAGGCGTTGTAACCGGGGCTAAGGAAGGGAAGGCAAAGCGTGCCGTTGGCGACGTCCAGCGCCTGCGCCGCCGCCGGGTTAACCCGCGCCAGGATCGCGAACGCGGCGTTCGCCGCGCCGCAGCCCGCGCCACCGCCGATGTTGGTGCTATGGGTGTTCAGCTGCTTGGCGTCGATCGTGTAGCGCAGCCCCAGGTTGAGATCGAGGTGGCCCGTCAGGTGCAGCGTGTCGTTGGTGAACAGCGCATAGGTGTCGTCGTTCTGCCGATAGCGATCGACCGAACCCGTGCCGGCCGCATAGTTCACGCCGTTCACGAACGGAAAGGTGAGACCGGTCCGCAGGAACGTCGGATCCGGCCTGCCCTCGACGAGCGACGAGAACAACAGGCTTAGGTAAGGCGTGAACTGGCTGCCGACGAGCACGCTGGTGTTCTGGCGCAGCTTCTCGTTCGAATAGAAGCCGCCGACGAGATAGTCGAGCCGGCCCGAGGTCCCGGTATAGCGCAGTTCCTGGCTGAACGTCCTGAACTGCGACGAGTTGCTGTCGTCGTCGGGCAGATAGTCGATGTCCGTCGTCGAGAAGTCGGAATCGAAGCCGCCCGTCTGCTTCCAGTCGCGATACGCCGTGATCGACGTCAGCGCGCCCGGGCCGAGGTCCCAGTCCGCCTGCAGCGACACGCCCTGATCGCGGGTCACCTGCCGGTCGGGACGGTTGGCATAGGCGTTGCGCGCGTAAGGCGTCGCCGGATCGCCGTCGCTGCCGCCGAGCGCCGCGACCAGATTCTGGGCGAGGTTGGCGGCCGGCGCCTGGCTCGCGCGGGTGATCACCGCGATGCAGCAGTCCTCGCGCCGGCGCGACACGTCGCCGATCAGCCGGAGCGTCAGCGCATCGGTCGGCTTGAACAGCAGCTGCGTGCGGATCGTGTAGAAGTTGCGGTTCGTGTCGTATGTGTCGGTGCGCGGACCCCGGCCGGTGTTCACGTTGAAATAGCCGTCGCGCTCCCGATCGGCGAAATAGATGCTGGCGGCGAGCCTGTCGGGGATGATCGGCCCGGTGATCTCGGCCGAGCCGCCGATCGCGCCGTGATTGCCTCCCTCCAGCACCGCGCCGCCGCCCAGGGTGAACTGCGGGGTCGCGGTGACGATGTTGATGACGCCGGCGGTGGCGGATTTGCCGAACAGCGTGCCCTGCGGCCCCTTGAGCACCTCGATCCGCTCGACATCGCCCAGATCGCCGAAACCGACGCCGTTGCGTGGGCGGTAGACGCCGTCGATCTCGATCCCGACCGAGGCTTCGAGACCCGGATTGTCGCCGACGGTACCGATGCCCCGGATGCGCGCGGTCGTCGACGCCTCGCTGCTGGTGGAGGTCACAAGAAGACCCGGCGCGAGCACCGCCAGATCCTTGATGTCCTTCACGCCCTGATCCTGCAGCAGCTGCCGGTCGACGGTCGTGACGACGATCGGCACGTCCTGAAGGTTTTGGTTGCGCCGCTGCGCCGTGACGATGATGTCGTCGACCGTTCCGGCCGCCAGCCGGGCGGCGTCCGCCGGGCGACCTGCGGCTAGGGGAGGAGCCTGCGGCGCCCGGTCGCTGGCCGCGGTGCCGGAGAGTGCTGGTCCACCGGCCGGACTGGCTACCGACTGGCCGAAAACCGGAGTTGCCACGACAAGCGCGGCCGCCGACAGCAGCGTGGACTTCAGCAATGCACCTCTCCCGTTTTTCGAACTTATGGTTTGTTCGTTGAGTCAGCTCCGGCGGCGACTTCGTCCAACCCCGGCCCTTGTCTCGAGTCTTTTTCGGTATGAGCGTATGTATTGGTCACAGCGATCCGAGGATCAGGCATGGCCGCGACGATCCTGGCGTCGCGGCCATGCGGCCGTATCCCGAGCGATCAGCGCGGCGATAGCACCATCAGCATCTGGCGGCCTTCCATCCGGGGATAGGCCTCCACCTTCGCCACTTCGGCGCTGTCGTCCTGCACCCGCTTCAAAAGGTTCATGCCGAGCTGGCCATGGCTCAACTCGCGCCCTCGGAAGCGCAGCGTGATCTTCACCTTGTCGCCTTCGCCGATGAAGTCGTGAACCTTCTTCATCTTGGTGTCGTAGTCATGGTCGTCGATGTTCGGACGCATCTTGATCTCCTTGATCTCCTGCGTCTTCTGCGACTTCCTGGCGAGGTTGGCCTTCTTCTGCGCCTCGTATTTGAACTTGCCGACGTCGAGGAACTTCGCGACCGGCGGATCGGCGTTGGGCGACACCTCGACCAGATCGAGACCGACCTCCTTGGCCTGATCCATCGCCTCGCGCGTGTACATCACGCCAAGGTTCTCGCCCTCTCCGTCGATCACGCGGACCTTCGGGGACGTGATGAACTCGTTGAATCGAGGACCGTTCATCGCAGGCGCCTGCAATGGCCGGCGCATCATGGGAGGTGGGATGGGTGGGACTCCTGTGGTTGTCCGACGGATATAGTATTTTTCGTTGACTTGCGAAAGACGGCTGGCGGTCCCGGAGCCCCGGCTAGCCGACGAGGTCGGGCGGCGTCGCCTCCGCCGTCAGCGCCTCGATCGCCGCCGCCAGCCCCAGCACCTCCTGCCCCTGGCTGCCGAGGCGACGGATTGCCACCGTGCCCTCCTCGGCCTCGCGCTTGCCGACCACCAGCAGGTTGGGCACCTTCGCCAGGCTGTGCTCGCGCACCTTGTAGTTGATCTTCTCGTTGCGCAGGTCCGTTTCCACGCGCAGCCCCGCGCGGCGCAGCCCGGCGGCGACCCCCGTCGCATAATCGTCCGCGTCCGACACGATCGTCGCGACCACCGCCTGCACCGGCGCCAGCCACAGCGGGAAGCGGCCCGCATGATGTTCGATCAATATGCCCAGGAAACGCTCGAACGTGCCCAGGATCGCGCGGTGGAGCATCACCGGCCGGTGCCGCTGACCGTCCTCGCCGACATAGGACGCATCAAGGCGCTCGGGCAGAACGGTGTCGGTCTGCAGCGTGCCGCACTGCCATGTCCGCCCGATCGCGTCGGTCAGGTGGAACTCGAGCTTGGGCGCATAGAAGGCCCCCTCGCCCGGCAGTTCCTCCCAGCCGAACGCCGGCGTGTCGCGACCCGTCGCGGCGACCGCGTCGCGCAGCGACTGTTCGGACCAGTCCCACATCTCCTCGGAGCCGAACCGCTTCTCGGGCCGCAGCGCGAGCTTGATCGCATAGCTGTCGAAGCCCAGGTCCTTGTAGATGACGTCGAGCAGGTCGCAGAAGGCGCGCACCTCGTCGACCAGCTGCTCCTGCGTCACGAAGATGTGCGCGTCGTCCTGCGTGAACTGGCGCACGCGCATCAGGCCGTGCAGCGCGCCATGCGCCTCGTTGCGGTGGCAGCAGCCGAACTCCGCCATGCGGATCGGCAGGTCGCGGTACGACTTGATCCCCTGGCGGAAGATCAGGACGTGCGCGGGACAGTTCATGGGCTTGAGCGCCATCAGGTCCGCCTCGCCGGACAGGACCGCACGGTCGTCCTCGACGTTGGGCACCTCGTCCGGCACGACGAACATGTTCTCGCGATACTTGCCCCAGTGGCCCGACTGTTCCCACTGGCGCGCGTCCATCAGCTGCGGCGTCTTGACCTCCGCATAGCCCGCGGCGTCGAGCCGGCGGCGCATGTACGCCTCTAGCGCGCGCCAGACGAGATAGCCCTTGGGATGCCAGAACACCGACCCTTGCGCCTCCGGCTGGAGATGGAACAGGTCCATCTCCTGCCCGATGCGGCGATGGTCGCGCTTCGCCGCCTCCTCCAGCATCGTCAGATGCGCGTCGAGCTGCTTCTTGCTGAGCCAGCCGGTGCCGGTGATCCGGCTCAGCATCGCGTTCTTCTGGTCACCGCGCCAATAGGCGCCCGAGACGCGCGTCAGCTTGAACGCGTCCGGCGCGAGCTTGCCGGTCGAGGCCATGTGCGGGCCGCGGCACATGTCGAGCCACTCGCCCTGGCGATAGATGGTCAGCTCCTCGCCGTCGGGCAGCGCCGCCGCCCATTCCGCCTTGAACGTCTCGCCCTGCTCGGACCAGCGATCGATCAGCGCCCGCCGGCTCCACACCTCGCGCACGAACGGCTCGTCGCGGGCGATGATCGCGCGCATCTCCGCCTCGATCGCGGGCAGGTCCTCCTCCGTGAAGGGGCCGCGATCGGGCGGCGGCGCGAAGTCGTAGTAGAAGCCGTCAGCGGTAGCGGGGCCAAAGGTGATCTGCGTGGCCGGGAACAGGTGCTGCACGGCCTCCGCCATGACGTGCGCGAGGTCGTGGCGGACGAGCTCCAGCGCGTCCGCCTCGTCGCGCGCCGTCACCAGCGACAGCTGCGCGTCGCCCTCGAACGGCCGGGTGATGTCGCGCACCTGCCCGTCGATCCGCGCGGCCAGCGCCGCCTTC
>NZ_CAHJWW010000086.1 GCF_903643035.1 Sphingomonas bacterium
GACCGCGGCGAGCGTGCGGACCAGCCCGGGCGCGGCCGGCGCGCCGGCGAAGCCGTCCGGATACTCCTCGGCGATGAACCCCGTCGTCAGCTCGCCTGCGCGGAAGCGCGGGTGCTGCATCAGCGCCGACAGGAAGTCGATGTTGTTGCCCACGCCCTCGATCTCGAACGCGTCGAGCGCCGCGACCTGAAGGTCCGCCGCCGCCTCGCGGGTCGGAGCCCAGGTGACGAGCTTGGCGATCATGGGATCGTAGAAGATCGACACCTCCCCGCCCTCGCGCACCCCGTCGTCGACGCGGACGTAACCTTCTCCCCTCCCGCTCGCGGGAGGAGTCGGGGGTGGGGAAGACAAGCCGTCAGCAGGACTCGCGACGGGCGTTCCCACCCCTAGCCCCTCCCGCAAGCGGGAGGGGGACTGGTGGCTCTCCGCCTCGGGCGGCGCGTAGCGTACCAGCCGGCCGGTGGAGGGCAGGAACCCGCGATAGGGATCCTCCGCATACACCCGGTTCTCGATCGCCCAGCCGTTCAGCGCCACGTCGTCCTGCCCGAAGGCGAGGCGTTCGCCCGCCGCGACCCGGATCATCTGCTCGACGAGGTCGAGGCCGGTGATCGCTTCCGTCACCGGATGCTCGACCTGGAGCCGCGTGTTCATCTCCAGGAAGTAGAAACCCTTGCCTGTCGTATCCGCGCCCGACACGATCAGCTCGACCGTGCCGGCGGAGTAATAGCCGACCGCCTTGGCGAGCGCGACCGCCTGCTCGCCCATCGCGCGGCGCATCTCGGGCGTGACGAAGGGCGACGGTGCCTCCTCCACCACCTTCTGGTGCCGCCGCTGGATCGAGCATTCGCGCTCGCCGAGGTACAGGACGGTGCCATGCTGGTCGCCGAGCAGCTGGATCTCGATATGCCGGGGCGACTCGATGAACTTCTCGATGAATACGCGGTCGTCGCCGAAGGACGCGAGGCCCTCCCGCTTGGTCGCCTCGAACCCCTCCCGCACGTCGGCTTCCGACCAGGCGAGGCGCATGCCCTTGCCGCCGCCGCCGGCCGAGGCCTTCATCATCACCGGATAGCCGATGTCGCCCGCGATCCGCACCGCGTGCTCGGTGTCGTCGATCTCGCCCAGGAAACCGGGGACGACGTTGACGCCGGCGGCGCGGGCGAGCTTCTTCGCCTCGATCTTGTCGCCCATTGCGGCGATCGCGTTGGGTGGCGGGCCGACGAAGGCGATCCCCGCCTCGGTGCAGGCGCGCGCGAAGCTCTCGCGCTCGGACAGGAAACCGTAGCCGGGATGGATGCAGTCCGCGCCCGTCTCCCTGGCGGCGAGCAGGATCAGCTCGGGCTTGAGATAGCTCTCCGCGGCGGGCGCGGGGCCAAGACGGACGGCCTCGTCGGCCATCAGCACGTGCGGGGAGCGCGCGTCAGCGTCCGAATAGACCGCGACGGTCCTAAGCCCCATGCGCTTGGCGGTGCGGAATACCCGGCACGCGATCTCGCCGCGATTGGCGACCAGGATTTTGTTGAACACTAGTTCGTCTTTCGCTTGCGAGTGTTGAGCATGAGGACGCCGGCGTAAATGACCAGTGCGAGCATTAGGACGCCGAGAGGACCTAAAAAGCCAAGCGTAGCGCCGAACCAGCCAGGACCTTCTTGCTCGCACCACGCGCCCGGTGCGAGGCCGCACGGAGCAATTGAGGCAAGTGCAATCACAAAGGCTGCAAAGGCCCAGTAGATCAGGCTGAACGTGATCAGGGTAACAGCTCGGAGCATCACTCCGCCGCCACCCGCATAGGCTCCTCGCCCGCCATCGGCCGCACGCCCAGCTTCGCGAACAGCGCCGCGTCGGCGTCGTCGCCGCGGTTGCCGGCGGTGAGCAGCTTGTCGCCGGTGAAGATCGAGTTCGCACCCGCCAGGAAGCATAGCGCCTGCGTCGCCTCCGACATGCTCTCGCGCCCGGCGCTCAATCGCACCATGCTCAGCGGCATCGTGATCCGCGCCACCGCCACCGTGCGCACGAACTCGATGTCGTCGATCCTGGCCAGCGGCGTGTCGGCGAGCATGTCGCCCAGCACCGTGCCCTTGACCGGCACCAGCGCGTTGACCGGCACGCTCTCGGGATGGCGCGGCAGCGTCGCGAGCGCGTGTACGAAGCCGACCCGGTCCTCACGCGTCTCGCCCATGCCGACGATGCCGCCGCAGCACACGTTGATCCCCGCCTCGCGCACCGTGGCCAGCGTATCCAGCCGGTCCTCGAAGCTGCGGGTGGTGATGACGTCGCCGTACCGCTCGGGCGAGGTGTCGATGTTGTGGTTGTAGTAATCGAGCCCCGCCTCGGCCAGCCGCCGCGCCTGATGCGGCTCCAGCATGCCCAACGTCATGCACGTCTCCAGCCCCATCGCCCGGACACCCTCGACCATCGCGACCACCGCGTCCATGTCGCGGTCCTTGGGGTTGCGCCACGCCGCGCCCATGCAGAAACGCCGCGACCCAGCGTCCTTCGCCTGCGCCGCCGCCTGGAGCACCGCGCGCACGTCCATCAGCTTCGTCGCCTTGACCCCGCTGTCCGCCGACGCTGACTGCGAGCAATAGCCGCAATCCTCCGGGCAGCCGCCGGTCTTGATCGACAGCAGCGTGCACAGCTGAACCTCGCCCGCCGCGTGGTGCGCGCGGTGGACGGCGGCGGCGCGGAAGACGAGCTCGGTGAACGGCAGGTCGAACAGCGCCGCGATCTCCGCGCGGGTCCAGTCGGTGCGACTTGGCTCCCCTCCCGCTTGCCGGAGGGGGCGGGCCTGCGCGCCAGCCGCGACGTCCGTGGACGGCCCCACCCCTGACCCCTCCCGCGAGGGGGAAAGCAATGTATCGGTCATGCGGCTCTCCCCGGCGCGGGCGCTCCCCGGAGCAGGCCCTCCGCGCTCAAATCCTCGTCGATGTCCATCAGGTCGACGACCAGACTGGCGGCTTCGCAACGGACGTCGAGGACTTGTCCGCCGGTCACCGCGTCTGCGCCTTCAGCCATGAGGTGCGCGCGCGTGTCAGTCTGGTCATGCAGAAACTCCGCTCGGCCGGCTCCGCGCTGCCGCCCCGCATACCATAGCCCTCGACCACGCAATCGGCATCGCGAAACGAGAGCCACGCGCGCTGGCTCGCCAGCATGGCGGCGGCGTAGCCAAGCCTGTTGTCTGGCGAAGGGTCGCCGTCCAGCCGCTTCATCGCCGCCATGGTCACGCGGTACTGCGCGTTCATCGCGGCGTCGGCCTGTCCCCAAGCGTCGAGCGCGCGCTGATTCAGATCCGCCTGCGTCTGGATCGGCGCACCTGCCAGCAGCATCGTGGCGACAATCGTCATATCGCTACTCCGCCGCGTCTTCCTGCGGGGCCATGTTGTGGCCGAGCAGGCGCAGCACCTCCTCCGCCGCCTGGATCAGGTTGGTGCCCGGCCCGAAGATCGCCTGGACGCCAGCGTCGCGCAGCGCCTGATAGTCCTGCGCGGGTATGACGCCGCCGCAGATCACCTTGATGTCGCTGCGTCCCGCCTCGCGCAAATGGCCGATCAGCTCGGGGATCAGCGTCTTGTGCCCCGCCGCGAGGCTCGATGCGCCGACCACGTCGACGTCGCGGTCCATCGCCAGCGCCGCCGCCTCCGACGGGGTCTGGAACAGCGGCCCCGGCACGATCTCGAACCCCAGATCGCCGAACATGCTCGACACCAGGTTGGCCCCGCGATCGTGCCCGTCCTGGCCCATCTTGGCGACCAGCATGCGGGGGCGGCGGCCCAGCCGGCGCTGCGTAGCGACCACGCCGTCCTCCAGCCGCGCCCAGGCCGCGTCGCCATCGTAGGCGCCGCCGTAGACGCCGCTGACCGGCGTCGGCTGCGTGCCGTAGCGGCCGAACACGTCTTCCATCGCTCCGCTGATCTCGCCCAGCGTCGCGCGCGCGCGGGCGCAGTCGACGGCGAGCGCGAGGAGATTTTCCGAGCCTCGCGCGCCCTCGCGCAGCGCGTCGAGCGCCGCCCGGCACACGCCCTCGTCGCGGGTCGCGCGGATGCGGTCGATGCGCGCGATCTGGCCGGCGCGCACCGCGACGTTGTCGACGTCCAGGATCTCGATCGGGTCCTCGCCCTCCTTGCGGTAGCGGTTGACGCCGACGATCACGTCCTCGACCCGGTCGACCCGTGCCTGGCGCGCGGCGGCGGCCTCCTCGATCATCGCCTTGGGCCAGCCGGCGGCGACCGCACGGGCCATCCCACCCTCGCGCTGGATGCGCTCGATCAGTTCCCAGGACGCGTCGACGAGTTGCTGCGTCAGGCTTTCGACATAATAGCTGCCGCCGAGCGGATCGATGACCCTGGTCATCCCCGTCTCTTCCTGCAGCACGATCTGCGTGTTGCGCGCGATGCGGGCGGAGAAGTCGGTGGGCAGCGCGATCGCCTCGTCCAGCGCGTTGGTGTGGAGCGACTGCGTGCCCCCCAGCATCGCCGCCATCGCCTCGATCGTCGTGCGCATCACGTTGTTGTACGGGTCCTGCTCGGTCAGGGACACGCCCGACGTCTGGCAGTGGGTGCGCAGCATCTTGGACCGCTCGTCCTTCGCGCCGAGCTCCGTCATCGCCCGGTGCCACAGCACCCGCGCGGCGCGCAGCTTGGCGACCTCCATGAAGAAGTTCATGCCGATCGCGAAGAAGAAGCTAAGCCGGCCCGCGAACCTGTCGATGTCGAGCCCGCTGGCGACGCCGTATTTCACATATTCCATGCCGTCGGCGATGGTGAAGGCAAGCTCATGGAGCTGCGTCGCCCCCGCCTCCTGCATGTGATAGCCGCTGATCGAGATGGAGTTGAACTTCGGCATCTCCCGCGACGTGTAGCCGAAGATGTCGGAGATGATCCGCATCGAGGGCTCGGACGGGTAGATGTACGTGTTGCGGACCATGAACTCCTTGAGGATGTCGTTCTGGATGGTCCCGTCGAGCTGCGCGCGCGGCACGCCCTGCTCCTCGCCGGCGACGATGAAGAAGGCGAGGATCGGGATCACCGCGCCGTTCATCGTCATCGATACCGACATCTGGTCGAGCGGGATGCCCTCGAACAGGATCTTCATGTCCTCGACGCTGTCGATCGCGACCCCTGCCTTGCCGACGTCGCCGGTGACACGCGGGTGGTCGCTGTCGTAGCCGCGGTGGGTCGCGAGGTCGAAGGCGACGCTCAGCCCCTTCTGCCCGGCGGCGAGGTTGCGGCGATAGAAGGCGTTGGACTCCTCCGCGGTCGAGAAGCCGGCGTACTGCCGGATCGTCCACGGCCGCCCGGCGTACATCGACGCGCGCACCCCGCGCGTGAACGGCGCAAAGCCGGGCAGGCCGGGGTCGGCCGTCACGTCGGCGGCGGTGTAGAGCGGCTTCACCGCGATCCCCTCCGGCGTCGGCCAGCTCAGGTCGCGGCCCTTGACCTCCCTGGCCGCGAGAGCCTCCCATTTGGCGAGCGTCGGGTGGGAGGATGGCTCGGGCAGGTCGCGCCTGGGCGGCGCGGCCCCGGTGTCCTCGCCCGTGTTTTGCTCAAATCCCTCTCCCGTCGGGAGAGGGAATCCGAGTCAATGCTCATCGGGAGCCTCCATCAGTTCCACCAGCAGCCCGCCCATGTCGCGTGGGTGGACGAAGACGATCGGCGTCCCGTGCGCGCCGATCCGTGGGCTCCCCAGCACGGTCGCGCCCTTGGCGGCGAGGTCCGCGACCGCGGCGGCGATGTCGGGCACCTCGAAACAGACGTGATGCTGCCCGCCCGCCGGGTTGCGGCGGAGGAAGCCGGCGATCGGCGAGGCGTCGTCATACGGCTCGATCAGCTCGACCTGCGTGTTGGGCGCGTCCACGAAGCACACGCGCACGCCCTGCGCGGGCAGGTCGAACGGCTCCCCGATCGCGGTCGCGCCGAGCAGCGTGCGGTACGTCTCGACCGAGCGCGCGATGGATGGCGTGGCGACGCCGACGTGGTTGAGGCGGCCGAGGATGGGCGGCGCGGTCATTGGGGCAGCCTTCCCTGGTCGTCCAGCGAGAACGGCGCCCGCGTCGCCCCCTGAATGAAGCCCTCCAGCCGGGAGACACGCTCCGACAGCGAGGCGTGCGCCCGGCTGAGCGCGACCATGTCGCGGGCCAGCGCCGCCGTGTCGTCGCGCACGCTCTTGATCGTTTCCTGATAGAGCACGAACGCCTTGAACACGCCCCAGGTCTTGTCGGACACCGCCATCAGGCCGCGAGCTCCTGCGGCCCCGGCGACGAGACGGCGAGGGCCTCGGCGATCGCGGCGCGCGCCTCCGCGATGCTCGCGCGGATCGCGTTCAAATCGTCCTGCATGCGTGGCAACGATCGTTCGACCTCCTCCATCACGAGCATCCGCGCTTCGTCCTCTTCCGCCATTTCCTGCGCGATGTAGCTGGTGGTCGCCTCGCGGACGACATGGCCGACCGACATGCCGTTGCTGGTGGCGAACGCGTCGAGCGCCGCCTTGAGGTCGGGAGTGGTCAGGAAAGTAACACGTTCGGTCTGCATGGCGAGCTCCTTCACATCACCTTATAATGTGTGTCCGCGTCGCTCACAACGGGATGTTGTCATGCTTCTTCCACGGGTTCTCCAGCTGCTTCCCCCGCAGCTTGCGCAGCCCCAGCGCGATCCGACGGCGCGTGGAGTGGGGCTGGATCACCTCGTCGATGAAGCCCTTGCTCGCCGCCACGAACGGGTTGGCGAAGCGCGCCTCGTACTCCGCCGTGCGCTCGGCGATCTCGTCGGGCGTCCTGCCGCGGAATATGATCTCCACCGCGCCCTTTGCCCCCATCACCGCGATCTCGGCGGTGGGCCAGGCGTAGTTGAGGTCGCCGCGCAGGTGCTTGGACGCCATCACGTCGTACGCCCCGCCATAGGCCTTGCGGGTGATGACGGTGATCTTGGGCACCGTCGCCTCGGCATAGGCGAACAGCAGCTTGGCGCCATGCTTGATGATGCCGTTATGCTCCTGCGCGGTGCCGGGCAGGAAGCCGGGGACGTCGACGAACGTCACGATGGGGATGTCGAACGCGTCGCAGAAGCGCACGAACCGGGCCGCTTTCTTCGATGAGTTGATGTCCAGCACGCCCGCCAGCACGGTCGGCTGGTTGGCGACCAGGCCCACCGTGCGCCCCTCGATCCGCCCGAAGCCGGCTAGGACATTGGCGGCGTGAGCGGGCTGCACCTCGAAGAAGTCACCTTCGTCCACCACCTTGGCGATCAGCTCGTGCATGTCGTACGGCTGGTTGGCGCTGGCGGGAACCAGCGTGTCGAGGCTGTCCTCCAGCCGGTCCCACGGATCATCGGTCGGGCGCTCGGGCACGGGTTCGCGGTTCGAGGCGGGCAGGAAATCGATGAAGTCTCGCGCCGCCAGCAGCGCCTCGATGTCGTTCTCGAACGCGTTGTCGGCGACGCTGGTCCTGGTCGTGTGAGTCACCGCGCCGCCGAGCTGTTCCTGCGTGACGATCTCGTTGGTCACGGTCTTCACCACGTCGGGTCCGGTGACGAACATATAGCTTGAGTCCTTCACCATGAAGATGAAGTCCGTCATCGCCGGCGAATATACCGCCCCGCCCGCGCACGGCCCCATGATGAGCGACAGCTGCGGCACCACGCCCGACGCCATCACGTTGCGCTGGAACACCTCCGCATAGCCGCCCAGGCTCGCCACCCCCTCCTGGATGCGTGCGCCGCCCGAGTCGTTCAGGCCGATCACCGGCGCGCCGACCTTCATCGCCATGTCCATGATCTTGCAGATCTTGCTGGCGTGGCGTTCGGACAGCGAGCCGCCGAAGACGGTGAAATCCTGGCTGAACACGAACACCAGCCGGCCGTTGATCGTGCCCGATCCCGTCACCACGCCGTCGCCGGGGAAGGTCTGCTCCGCCATGCCGAAATCGATCGCGTTGTGCTCGACGAACATGTCGAGCTCCTCGAACGATCCCTCGTCGAGCAGCACGTCCAGCCGCTCGCGCGCGGTCAGCTTGCCCTTGGCGTGCTGCGCGGCGATCCGCTTCTCGCCGCCGCCGATGCGCGCCGCCGCGCGGCGGCGTTCCAGCTCGGCGATGGTGGCTGACATGCGGGCATCCTCTCTTGCGGTCTTGGCCAGGGGCAGCGCGTTCTTGCGATGGCTCGCCGGCCGTGCAACTGCTATTTTGCAAAGTGACTTGCAAAGGTTCGCAAATGCTCCCGTCCCGACAGCCTGCCCGCCAACGCTACGCCGGGCCGCAGGTCCGCGCGCTGAGGAACGCGCAGCGCCTGGGGCAGCAGCCGATGGCGATGCGGCTGGGCATCTCCGTCAGCTACCTGTCGCAGATCGAGAGCGGCGACCGGCCGCTGACGGACACGGTGCTCGCCGCGCTCGCGCGCTGCTTCCCGGACGACTGGGCGCTGGTGGATGCCGAGGAAGGGACGTCGGTGCTGGTCCGCGCCGCCGCCGCCGCGATCGATCCCAGCATCGCCGAGCCCCTGCCCGACGATCAGGGGATGCGCCGGACGCTGGGCCACAGCGCAGCCCTAGCCCGTCGGCTGGTCGCGTTGCACGAGGCGGTCCGGCGCGGACAGGACCAGCTGCGCGTGCTCGACGACCGAGTGGAGGGCGGCGCGGCCGAGCGCGGCCTGCTTCCCTGGGAGGAGGCGCGCGACTGGTTCCACGACCAGCGCAACTACATCGACGCGATCGACCGTGCCGCCGAGCGGATCGCGGTCGAGCTGGCCGACGATCCGACCGGCGGCGCATCGCCCGTCGCGCGGCTGGAGGCGCGGTTGCGGACCCATGGCATACGCGTCGCGGCCACGCCGCCGGGGGACCGGTCGCTGCGCACGTTCGACGCATCCGCCGCCACGCTGCACGTCGATCCCGCCCAGCCGCCAGAGACGACCGGCTTCTCGATGGCGCACCAGCTCGCGCGGCTGGAGCTGTCGGCGCAGATCGACGCGGTGGCGAGCGGCGCGACGGTCGAGGGCGGGGGCACCTCCGCGGCGGCGCGTCAGCTGTTGTCGGCGGGGCTCGCCAACTATGCCGCGGGCGCGCTGCTGATGCCCTATGCCGCGTTCCGCGCCGCCGCGCGCGACGAGCGGCACGACATCGACCGGCTCCGCCTGCGGTTCGGCACCAGTTTCGAGCAGACGTGCCATCGCCTGTCGACGCTCCAGCGGCCGGGCGCGCCGGGGGTACCGTTCTTCTTCTGCCGGATCGACATGGCGGGCAACATCACCAAGCGCCATTCGGCCACCCGGCTGCAGTTCGCGCGGTTCGGCGGCGGCTGCCCGCTGTGGATCGTGCACGAGGCGGTGGCGATCCCCGACCGCATCCTGGCGCAGCTGGCCGAGATGCCCGACGGCGCGCGCTACGTGTCGATGGCGAAGGGGCTGGTGAAGCCGTCGGGCAGCTATGCCCGGCCGCCGCGCCGCTACGCGGTGGCGCTGGGATGCGAGGTGGAGCACGCGCCCGAGTTCATCTATGCCGACGGGCTCGCGATCGGACGGGGGGCGGGAGCATCGGCGGCGGACAGCGCACCGGTGCCGATCGGCGTGTCGTGCCGCATCTGCCCGCGCCGCGACTGCGAGCAGCGCGCCTTTCCCCCTGCCGCCGGAGACCTCGCCATCGATCCGGACCGGCGCGGCGCGGTGCCGTACCGGTTCAGCTGAACGCGCCATCGTCGTTGCAGGCCGGCCGGGGATCGCGCACAGCGCCTGCGACCAACCGCCTGCCCCTGTCCGCAAAGGTCGTCCCATGCGCCTGCCCCTGTCCGCCGCGATCGCCGGCACACTGACCCTTCTCGCGGCTTCCGCGCTTCTGGCGGCGCAGCGCGGTCCGGGAGGCGACGGCGGTCCGCCCGCCGACGATCAGTCCACCCAGCAGCGGGCGCCGCAGCAGCACGCCGGCGACGAGCGGGCGACGATCATGGTCGAGCCGGTCGGCATGATGATCGCAGGGTTCGACACCGACGGCGACGGCCGTACCTCGCGCGCCGAGCTGGCCGCGGGCGTGCAGCGGACGTTCCGCTCGATCGACACCGCCGATACCGGACGCATGGGCTATATCGAGTTCGCCGACTGGGCCGAACGCTGGCTGGGGGACCGCAACGCCCTGCCCAGCCCGTTCACGGTCGACACCAACGGCGACAACGTTATCACGCCCGTCGAGCTGCAGGCGGCGGTCGCCCATATCTATGACCGGTTCGACGAGAAGAAGGACGGGATGGTCACTCGCGCCGAGCTGCTGACGATCCATGACGCGCCCGGACCGGGCGGCGGTGGCGGCCGGCGCGAAGGTGGTGGCGGTAGCGGTGGCGGCCGGCG
>NZ_CAHJWW010000087.1 GCF_903643035.1 Sphingomonas bacterium
TCCCCGACGACGCCGCCGAGAAGATCACCACCGTCAAGGACGCGATCACCTATATCGACGAGCACAAGTCGTAAGGCTTGGCGATATCCGACAGGGCCGGGACGTCAGCGGCTCTCCGTCCCGGTCGCGGGCGGGGGGCCGTTCCGGTTTGAACGCGAAGGTCCCGCGTGGACACGGGGACGGGAGAAGAAGATGCGCCGCGTCGTCATCACCGGGCTGGGGCTCGTCACGCCGCTGGGCGGCGATGTCGAGACGAGCTGGGCCAATCTGATCGCCTCGCGCTCGGGCGCGGGACCGATCACCCATTTCGACGCTGGCAACCAGAAGTGCCGAATCGCCTGCGAGGTCAAGCCGGTCGGCCACCCCTGGGCGTTCGACCCAAATCTGCGCGTCGACCACAAGGTCCAGCGTCAGGTCGACCCGTTCATCATCTTCGGCATCGACGCCGCCGGCCAGGCGCTGGAGGACGCGGGGCTGACCGGCATGGGCGAGTCCGAACGGATGCGCGCGGGCTGTTCGATCGGCGCGGGCATCGGCGGCCTGCCGGGCATCGCGAGCGAGTCGCTCGTGTGCGAGAACAAGGGACCCGCCCGCGTCTCGCCGCATTTCGTCCACGGCCGGCTCATCAACCTGACATCGGGGCAGGTGTCGATCAAATACGGGCTGATGGGTCCGAACCACGCGGTCGTCACCGCCTGTTCGACCGGCGCCCACTCGATCGGCGACGCCGCGCGGATGATCGCCATGGACGATGCCGACGTGATGCTGGCCGGCGGCTCCGAGGGTGCGATCTGCCCGCTCGGCATCGCCGGCTTCGCACAGGCGCGCGCGCTGTCGATGGGCTTCAACGACACGCCCGAAAAGGCCAGCCGCCCCTACGACCGCGACCGCGACGGCTTCGTGATGGGCGAGGGCGCGGGCGTCGTCTGCCTGGAGGAGTATGAGCGCGCCAGGGCGCGCGGCGCGACGATCTATGCCGAGGTGATCGGCTATGGGCTGTCGGGCGACGCATACCACGTCACCGCGCCCCACCCCGAAGGGTCGGGGGCGTATCGGGCGATGGCCATGGCGATGCGCAAGTCCGGCCTCGCGCTCGACGACATCGACTATATCAACGCCCATGGCACCTCGACGCCGCTCGGCGACGAGCTGGAGCTGGGCGCGGTCCGGCGGTTGTTCGGTGACGCGATGGCCGGCGCGTCGATGAGCTCCACCAAGTCCGCGATCGGGCATCTACTGGGCGGCGCGGGCGCGGTCGAGAGCATCTTCTGCGTGCTGGCGATGCGCGACGGGATCGTGCCGCCGACGCTCAACCTCGACAATCCGAGCGAGAACTGCGCCGGCGTCGACCTGGTCCCGCACGTCGCCAGGAAACGGTCGGTGAAGGCGGTGCTGAACAACAGCTTCGGGTTCGGCGGCACCAACGCCTCGCTGGTGATGCGAGCGGTCTGAGGGGATGGCGAGGGGGTCGATCGGGCGGACCGGCCGGCTGGGGCTCGTCGCCGCGCTCGCGCTCGTGGTGCTGCTGTTCTGGGTGGTCCACGGCTGGGGCGGCCCGGGTCCCGCGACCCGCAACCTGACGGTCGACATCCCGCGCGGCGCGACGCTGGCGAGTGCGGCGGGCGAGCTCGAAAAGGCCGGCGCGATCTCCTCGGGCTATCGCTTCCGGCTCTATGCGCGGCTGTTCGGGACGCGCGAGCCGATCCGCGCCGGCGAATACCGCGTGCCCGCGCACCTGAGCCAGGCCGACATCCTCAAGCTGTTGCAGGGCGGTCGCACGATCCAGCGGTTCGTCACCATCCCCGAAGGGCTGCCGTCGGTGATGGCCCGCGACGTGCTGATCGCCTCGTCCGAGCTCAAGGGAGCGGTCCCCGTCCCCGCCGAGGGGAGCCTGTTGCCCGACAGCTACGGCTATTCGCGCGGCGAGACGCGCGCGTCGGTCGTCGCGCGGATGCAGGCGGCGATGACCCGCTATCTCGCCGGCGCCTGGTCGCGGCGAAAGCCGGGCCTGGCGGTCGCGACCCCGCGCCAGGCGCTGATCCTCGCCGCGATCGTGGAGAAGGAGACGGGCAAGCCCGCCGAGCGGCGGATGGTGGCGGCGGTCTATGCCAACCGGCTGAGGCGCGGGATACCGCTCCAGGCGGACCCGACCTTCATCTATCCGATCACGCGGGGACGTCCGCTGGGGCGACGGCCGCTATTGTCGGAGGTCCACGCCAAGAGCGACTACAACACCTACGAGATGGTCGGATTGCCCGCCGGCCCGATCTGCAACCCGGGCCGCGCGTCGATCGACGCGGTGCTCGATCCCGCGCGATCGACCGCGCTGTATTTCGTCGCGGACGGCACGGGCGGCCATGCGTTCGCGGACACGCTGGAACAGCACCAGGCGAACGTCAGGCGCTGGTACGCGATCCGGCACGCGCGCGGAGAGATGTAGGCGGGTCGCGCCTGCGAAGCGGCTTCGCGCATCGCGGGCGGGACGCTTCACCCATGGATCTGCGCGAACGCCGCCGCCGCGCCGAACAGGCCGGGCTCGGCCAGGGTGATGACCTTCACGGGGAGCGAGGCCATCATCTGCTGGAACCGGCCCTTCGCCGCGAACCGGTCGGCGAAGCCGGACAGCGGCAGCCGTTGCTTCAGGCGATAGCCCAGCCCGCCCGCGATCACCACGGCCCTTGCCCCCTGCGCCAGCGCGAGGTCGCCCGCTACCGACCCCAGCGCCAGGCAGAAGCGGTCGAGCGCCGCCAGCGCCAGGCTGTCGCCCCCGTCGAGCGCGGCGGACCAGATGTCCTTGTCGGTCAGTTCGGGTTTCGCGCGGTTTTCGAGCGCCGCCAGCGATTCGTAGATGCCGATGATGCCCGGACCCGCGCAGACCCGTTCGGCCGACACGCGGTTGAACACCTTCCGCAGCCGCGCGACCAGCGTGTCCTCGATGGGATCGTGGGGCGCGAAGTCGATGTGCCCGCCCTCCGTCTCGACGACGTGATAGCCGCTCGCGGTGCGCAGCAGCTGCGCGACGCCGAGCCCGGTGCCCGGCCCGCAGATCGTTATCACGCCCAGGTCCGGCAACGGCACGTCCGGCCCGCACAGATGCTCGAAATCGTCCGCCCGCGCCTGTGCGACCGCGTGGCCTACCGCGCCGAAGTCGTTGATGAGGACATGGTCGTCGATCGACAGCCGTTCGCACAGGGTCGCCGGCTGGATCACCCAGGGGTTGTTGGTCAGCTTGATGATCT
The DNA here is from genome assembly GCF_903643035.1 of Sphingomonas bacterium. Lineage (GTDB taxonomy): Bacteria > Pseudomonadota > Alphaproteobacteria > Sphingomonadales > Sphingomonadaceae > Sphingomonas. The sequence goes on from NZ_CAHJWW010000087.1 coordinate 3,240, forward strand.
CGCCGCCCACCGGCGAGGCGACCGCGATCGCCGCCGCGCGTGGCAGCGGCCGGCCGATCATGTCGCCATACGCCTCCCAGGCGGTCTGGAGGCTCGCATGGTCCGCGGTCTTCAGCACCCGCTGGTCGGCCAGCCCCGCCACGCGGCCCCCGTCGATGGTCGCGATCGCGAATCGCGCATGCGTTCCCCCGATATCGGCCGCGACGAGGTCCATGTGCCGTCCTGTCCTGTTCTATCGGGTCACGGTGCCCAGTGAACGTCGACCGGCAGCTCCGCTTCCGCCAGCACGCGGCCGATCGGATAGGCCGACGACGGCCCCTGGTCGATCGCGCGTTCCAGCACCTGCCGCTTGTCCGCGCCGGTGATCGCGATCGTGATCGCCCGCGCCGAGACGATCGACGCGCGGCTGAGCGTGACGCGCGGCACCGGCGCGTCGCTGGGCAGCGGATCGGGCATCACGCCCAGCGCACGCCGCTCGCGCGGGCCGGACAGCGCCTCGTCCAGGTCGGGGCCGGGGAAGATCGAGGCGGTATGCCCGTCGCCGCCCATCCCCAGCAGGACGAGGTCGAGCGGCCAGTGCAGGTCCTTCAGCCGCGCGTCCGCCGCGCGGCCGGCGGCGCGATAGTCGGCGGCCTTCTCGCTGACCAGCGGGATGACGCGCGCGCCGGTCGGGATGAACGCCCTGCCCAGCATGGTGACGTTGGACAGCGGATCGCCGAGCGCGACGATGCGATCGTCGCCGGGGATGATCGTCACCTTCTTCCAGTCGAGCTTCGCCCTGGCGAGCTTGGCGTAGACCGGCTCGGGCGTCTTGCCCCCGGCCAGCGCCAGCACCGCCGATCCGCGCGCGTCGAGCGCGCTCTCGATCACGAACTGGACATCGCCCGCGATCGCATCCGCCATCTCGGCGACATCGTCATATTCCCACCATTCGATTTCGGTCATGCTTGATCCTCGATGTCCTTCCACGGCCCGCCGCCCGTGTCGTCCCGGCCCGCGCGGGGACCCCACGCTTGCACGGCGTCATGGCCGCAAGGCTAGTCGTCCTGCCACGTCACCCCGTCCCGCTCGGTCAGCGCGACCGCGCTGGACGGTCCCCAGCTGCCCGAGGGATAGCTCTTGGGCCTCGTCCCGTTCGCCGCCCAGCCGGAGCGGATCGCGTCGATGAACCGCCATTGCGCCTCCACCTCGTCGCGCCGCACGAACAGCGTCTGGTCGCCCTCGATCAGGTCGAGCAGCAGCCGTTCGTAGGCGATCCGCCGCCGTTGCTTGAACTCCTTGTCGAGGCTCAGGTCCAGCGGCACCTCGCGCAGGCGGATGCCGTCGCGGTCGAGCCCGGGCTCCTTGGCCATCACCAGCAGCTGGACATACTCCTCCGGTTGCAGGCGGATGACCATCACGTTGTTCTGGAGCTGGCCGCCACGCGAGGCGAACATCGAATGCGGCACCGGCTTGAACTGGATCGCGATCTCCGACCGGCGGGCCGCCATCCGCTTGCCGGTGCGCAGGTAGAAGGGCACGCCCTGCCAGCGCCAGTTGTCGATGTGCGCCTTCACCGCCACGAACGTCTCGGTGCCCGACGGCTGCTCCAGCTCGTCCGCATAGCTCTTGACGAACTCGCCGCCGATCGCGCCCGGGCCGTACTGGCCGGTGACGGTGCAGGTCTGCACGCTTTCGGGCGTGATCGGGCGCAACGAGCGCAGCACCTTCACCTTCTCGTCGCGGATCGCGGTACCGTCGAAATGCGTCGGCGGCTCCATCGCGATCAGCGCGAGCAACTGGAGCATGTGGTTCTGCACCATGTCGCGCAACGCGCCGGTGCCGTCGTAATAGCCGGCGCGGCTCTCCAGCCCCACCGTCTCGGCGATGGTGATCTGGACGTTGTCGATGCCGCTCGCGTTCCACACCGGCTCGAACAGCACGTTGCCGAAGCGCAGCGCCATGATGTTCTGGACCGTCTCCTTGCCCAGGTAATGGTCGAAGCGGAACGTCCGGTCCTCGGGAAAGGCGGCCGCGACCGCGTCGTTGATCTCCTCGCTGGAGGGCAGGTCGTGCCCCAGCGGCTTTTCCAGGCCGACCCGCACCGTGTCGCCGCCGAGCCCCGCCGCCTTCAGGCCGGTGACGACCGCCTCGAACAGCGACGGCGCCGTCGACAGGAACACCGCGAGGCCGCCGGCGACGTCGCCGATCTTGTCCGCCAGCGCCTGGAAGCTCGAATGGTCGCCGACGTCGAGCGGGACATAGCCGATCCGCGCGAGGAAGGCCTCGATCGTGGCGGCGTCCTTGCGGTCGCCGGGCAGGAACCTGTCCAGCGCGCCGCGCGCGAACTCGCGGAAGCCGTCGTCGTCATAGTCGCTTCGCGAGGTGCCGATGATCGTCAGCGCGTCGGGCAGCAGCCCGTCGGCATGGAGGTTGCACAGCGACGGCAGCAGCATGCGCTGCGACAGGTCGCCGGTGGCGCCGAACAGCAGCATCTTGGCGACGGGCTGGCGAAGGGTGTCGGCGGCCAATGGGTTTCTCCGGTTCAGAGGGTTGGTGGCGGATCGGCGGACCGCGCCTGGCACGCAAGCCCCGCCATGGGATCCAGCCCGGCCATGATGTTGAGGTTCTGCACCGCCGCCCCGGCCGCGCCCTTGCCGAGGTTGTCGAGCGTGGCGACGAGACGGACCTGCCCCTCCACCGGGTCGGCGAAGGCGTGGAGCGTCATCCGGTCGGTGCCCGCGTCGTCCTCGATCCGGACGAAGCCGACCTCGTCGTGCGACACCCGGACCAGCGGGCAGTCCGCGAACGCCGCGTCCAGCGCGTCCGCTATCCGGCTTGGCGGCATGTCGGGGCGCAGCCGCGACCACGGCAGCGGCACTTCCAGGATCATCCCGCGATAGGTGTTGGCGACGGACGGCAGGAAGATCGGTGCGACCGCCAGGCCGGCGCGAAGCGTCATCTCCGCCACATGCTTGTGGCGCAGTCCCAGCGCATAGGCGCGGTGCGCGGAGGCGCCGCCATCGCGGAACTCCGCGATCATCGCCTTGCCGCCGCCCGAATAGCCGGACGTGCCGTGAACGACGAGCGGCCAGTCGGCGGGCACCAACCCGGCGCGCACCAGCGGAGCGAGCAGCGCCAGGAAGCCGGTCGGATAGCATCCCGGGTTCGACACGCGCATGGCGCCCGCCACGTCGAAGCCGAGCTCGGGGAAGCCATAGGTCCAGCCGTCGGCCACCCGATGCGCGCTCGATGCGTCGATGATGCGGGTGCGCGGATTGTCGACGAGCGCCACCGCCTCGCGCGCCGCGTCGTCGGGCAGGCACAGGATCACCACGTCCGCGTCGTTCAGCGCGGCCCGCCGGGCGGCGGCGTCCCGGCGCCGGTCCTCGGGCAGGAGGAGCAGGTCGACGTCGCCGCGACTCGCCAGCCGCTCGCGTATCTCCAGGCCAGTCGTGCCCGCGGCGCCGTCGATGAAGACGCCGACGCTCATTCGTCCGGTTCCAGCGCGTCGCGCTCGACATAGCCGACGATGCCCGTGGCGCTGCCAGGGGCAATGCCGACGTCGTCGTCGTCGTCGGGGGCGATGCCCCAGGCGAGATCTCCCGTCACGTCGAGCATGTCGAAACGGTCCCCCGCCGCGAGGGTCGCGACGACCGCGGCGCCCCCGCGCGTCATCGTCAGCCGGGCCGTCCGCGCCGCGCGGCACGGAACCGCCGCCGCGAAATGCGGCGCGAAGACCCGCCCCGCGAGCCGGATGTCGGCAAGGTCGGGGCGAACGGCATGGGTTCGCGGATCGAGCCGGACGGAAGGGCCGGTAAGCGCAAAGCCGCTACGCGCCCGCGCGTTCCAGGCCGACCCGATTGATGCCTGCGTGACCGGCGGCTGGCTGGTCGGCGGCGTGCTGGTCGGCGGCGATCTGGTCGGCGGTGGGGGCGTCATGGTCTGCGTCGCCGATGAATTGCCCGAACTCCTCAAGAAAAACCGCCCCCTCGGATGTCCGCGCGATGAAGATGTTGCGCTTGTCGCTGTCGTCGCGCTGGCGGCGCAGATAGCCGAGCGTGCCCAGCCTGTTCAAGGCGCGTGTCACCACCGGCTTGGACACGTTGAGCAACCGCGCCATCCCGCGGACCGTGTGCGGCCCGGGATTGAGGTAGACGATGAGCAGCAACGCCATCTGGCGGTTCGTCAGGTCCGGTTCCCCCGACCTCACATAGTCCACCAGCGTCGCCATCCAGCTCTTCAGTTCGGGTTCCGCGAGACTTGCCAACAGAGGGCCTTCCACGTCGCCGGGACGTTTCGTCGTGTCCCGGGAGGCTGAACGTCCGCGCATCCCGCTGGTTGCCCGCCGCCTCCGATTGTTGCGGGCGGGCAGGCGGGGGAGGGGCGGCTCCGGTTGATCGGGCGGGCGGGCTCGCCTATGCCGGCCGTCCCGCCACCGGTCCGGAACCTTCATGTTCACCTTCCTGCTCGTCGTCCACGCCATCATCGCCGCCTCGCTGGTGACGGTGATCCTGCTGCAGAAGTCGGAAGGCGGCGGACTGGGCATGGGCGGCAGCCCGTCGGGCCTGATGAGCGCGCGCGGCGCGGCCGATTTCCTGACCCGCGCCACCACCGTCCTTGCGACCGCGTTCGTCGGCTTCTCCATCCTGCTGGCGGTGCTCGCGTCGAGCCGGCACGCCGCCGGGCCGATCGACACCTCGCTTGCCAGGCGTCCGGCGGCGCCGGTCGCGACCCAGCCGGCGACGCCGGTCACGACCCAGCCGGCGCAGCCGGTCACGACCCAGCCGCAGCCCGCGGAGCCTACCGCGCCCTTTTCCGCCAACGCGAACATCGCGGCCCCGTCCGCCACCCCGCAGGACGGCGGGCGCCAGGGCAACGGCTCGGACGTCCCGCTCGCCCACTGATTCCCCCCGTTCGTCGCTTCCATCGGGGGCCGATGCACGTCGGCGCTTGTCGCCACGCGTTCCGAAAGGCTAGTCCTCCCTTCCCATGACCCGGTTCATCTTCATCACCGGCGGCGTGGTCTCCTCGCTCGGCAAGGGCCTCATGGCGGCGAGCCTGGCCGCGCTGCTCCAGGCGCGCGGCTATCGCGTGCGCATCCGCAAGTTCGACCCCTATCTCAACGTCGACCCCGGCACGATGAGCCCGTACCAGCATGGCGAGGTCTACGTCACCGACGACGGCGCGGAGACGGACCTCGACCTTGGCCATTACGAGCGGTTCACCGGCGTCGCGAGCCGCCAGTCGGACAACGTCACGTCCGGGCGCATCTACAAGACGATCATCGAGCGGGAGCGGCGCGGCGACTATCTGGGCGCCACCGTCCAGGTGATCCCGCACGTGACGGACGCGATCAAGGCGTTCGCGAAGGCGGAGACGACCGACAGGGACGGGACCGACCTCGACTTCGTGCTGTGCGAGATCGGCGGCACGGTCGGCGACATCGAGTCGCTGCCCTTCATCGAGGCGATCCGCCAGCTGCGCAACGAGCTTGGCCGCGGCCGGACGGTCAGCGTCCATGTGACGCTGGTCCCCTACATCACCGCCGCGGGCGAGCTGAAGACCAAGCCGACGCAGCATTCGGTGCGCGAGATCGCGTCGCTGGGCGTCGCGCCGGACGTGCTGGTGTGCCGCTGCGAACATCCGCTGCCACCCGCGGAGCGCGCGAAGATCGCGCAGTTCTGCAACGTGCCCACCAGCGCCGTCATCCCCGCGCTCGACGCCCGGAGCATCTACGCCGTACCGCTGCAATACCATGCCGAGGGGCTGGACGAGGAGGTGCTGCGCGCGTTCGGGATCGAGCCCGGGGCGGCGCCCGACCTGACCCGCTGGACCAGGATCGTCGACCGGCTGACCAGCCCGGAGGGCGAGGTGACGGTCGGCGTGGTCGGCAAGTACGTCGGCCTGCAGGATGCGTACAAGTCGCTCGGCGAGGCGCTCGTCCACGGCGGCATCGCCAACCGGGTCAAGGTCAACATCCACTGGATCGACGCGGAGCTGTTCGAGCGCGACGATCCTGCCGAAATCGCCGCGCGGCTGGAGCCGTGCCACGCGATCCTGGTCCCCGGCGCGTTCGGGGAGCGCGGCGCGGAGGGCAAGATCGCCGCCGTCCGCTTCGCCCGCGTCCGCGAGATCCCGTATTTCGGCATCTGCTTCGGCATGCAGATGGCGTGCATCGAGGGTGCGCGCGAGCTGGCCGGCAGCGCCGCCGCCTCCTCGACCGAGTTCGGTCCCACCGACGAGCCGGTCGTGGGCCTCATTTCCGAGTGGATGAGCGCGAGCGGCATCGAGCGGCGCGAGGCGGAGGGGGACCTTGGCGGCACGATGCGGCTGGGCGCCTATCCCGCGACGCTCGACGGCAATTCGGTGGTCGCGTCCATCTATGGCGCCACGCACATCAGCGAGCGCCACCGCCACCGCTACGAGGTCAACACCGGCTATCGCGCGGCGCTGGAGGCGGGCGGGCTGGTATTCTCGGGCATGAGCCCCGACGGCATGCTGCCCGAGATCGTCGAGCGCCCGGACCATCCGTGGTTCGTCGGCGTCCAGTTCCACCCGGAACTCAAGAGCAAGCCGTTCGACCCGCATCCGCTGTTCGCGAGCTTCATCGCCGCGGCGGTGCGGCAGAGCCGCCTGGTATAGCCGGCCATCCGGCCGGCCGACCACTTGCCGCCCATGCCGAACCTGTCCGGTACGCGGGTTCCGGGATCGAGCCCGACGTTCAGCACCGCCCGCGCGGGCGGCAGGCTGAAAGCTGGACTTCACGCCGGCCAACAAGCGCCTGCTTCCAATCACCCCCCGGCCGGTAGACTTTGACGGTCGAACAGGGGGCAGCATGACGTTATCGACGGCGATTCTTCTCGCGGCGCAGGTCGCGACCCAGGCGACGCCGGCCGACCAGACGGCGGGTCCCGCCTCGGGTCCGGTCGCGCCGGCGGGGCAGTCCACCGCGCCCGACGCGACCGG